>CAKOKV010000001.1 GCA_934095805.1 uncultured Bacilli bacterium
CATATTTATGTACTAAGTTATTTACTACTTCTAATTGACTAGTTAATTCAGGAGATGCAACTTCATAACTTGAATTTATAAATAACATTTGATAATTATCATCTTCAAATATACTAGTTATTTCATCATCTAATATTTCAAGTGGAAAACCATATTTAGTTAATTCACTTTGACTTAATACTAAGTCTATACCTTTTGTATTTTTTAGTTCTTCTACTAATGATGATACTTCATTTATTTTTAAGTCTTTATTTAATAATACTATTTCTGGTGAAACTATATTAAATTCTTTTTTAAGTTCTTCATTAGCCATAACACTTTCTAATGTTTTAGGAAGTGATTTATCTAAGTTGTAATAAACATTTACATTATGATTACCAATATATGCTGGAATAAGTAATATTAAGAATGCAATGAATATTGGTTTATAATAATTTAAACTAAATTTCTTTATATGCTCAAATTTAGGTAATAATGATTTATGTTTTGTATTTGATATGTATTTATCAAATACAAGTAACATTGCTGGGAACACTGTAACTACACAAATAAGTCCAAATATAACACCTTTTGCCATTACAAGTCCAATATCTTTTCCGAGTGTTAAGTTCATACTACAAAGTGCTAAGAAACCTGCAACTGTAGTAAATGCACTACCTAAAACTGATACTAATGTTTCTTCTATCGCTTTTGCCATTGCTTTGTTTCTATCACTCATTTTTTCTAAATTACTTTGATATTTATGATACAAGAATATTGAGAAGTCTGTTGTAACTCCAAGTTGAAGTACAGCACTTATTGCTTTTGTTATGTATGATATTTCACCAAACATAATATTTGTTCCCATATTATATATAATTGCTATACCAATATTTCCTAATAATATAAATGGTACTATATATGAATCTAATGAAACTGTTAAAACTAATAAACAAAGTATAACTGCAATTACTACATATATTGCAACTTCTTTATTAGATAAGTCCATTGTATCTTTTACAATAGCACTCATTCCGCCTACTTTTGCTTTATCTTTCATTATTTCTCTTATTTCTGTTATAGCATTTAAAGTTTTTTCATTTGATGTTGTTTCTTCAAATGTAACCATCATAAGAGTTTTTTCACCACTTTTTACTTTTTCAAGTAACTCGTTCGGTAATATTTCAAGTGGTATAACTGTACCAGTAATATCGTTTATTGATATTACTTTATTTACTGATTCTATCTTTCTTATTTCTTTTTCACAATCTAGAATCTCTTTTTCTCTACTATTATCTACTGATATTATTGTGAAAGCTCCCATATTAAATTCATCTTTTAATATTTTTTGACCTTTCATTGTTTCAATATCTTCTGGTAGATATACTAATATATCATAATTAATTTTAGTATTCGCATAACCTATGAATGCTGGTATTAAAAGTAAAAATGATATTATCAATATTGCTATTTTGTTTTTACAAATAAAATCTCCAAATTTCTTCATATAACCTCCATTATGACCAACGGTCAGTTAACAATATACCTCAAAGATGACCATTAGTCAATACTTTTAATTAAATTTATTGACTTTTAGTCATTTTTATATTAATATTTATGTTAAGGAAGGCGATAATATGATTAATATTGAAAATACTCTTTCTAAAATTGAAGAGAAAAAACAAATAAAAAAAGAGAATTTACTCTCTTCTGCATATAATCTTTTTATAAAAAAAGGTATTAATGATACTTCTATTAGTGATATTGTAAATGAAGCTGGTGTTGCGAAAGGAACATTTTATTTATACTTTAAGGATAAATGGGAAATACACGAAGCTGTTATTATTGAAAAATCAAAAAAACTATTTAATGATGCGATTATATATACTAATAATAAAGATTTAAATAATTTTCCTGATAAAATAATCAGTATTATTGATTATATTATTGATGTTCTTAGTAATAATAAAGATTTAATAAAACTTATTAATAAAAATTTATCTCTTGGTCTTTATAATAAAAATATAATCAAGATTATAGATGAAGAATATAAAGATTTAAAAGATAAGTTTATTGATGAAATAACTAAATATTCTAAGAATATAAAGAACCCTAATGTTACTTTATTTATGATTATAGAACTTGTTGGTAGTACTTGTTATAATTCAATTTTGAATAATGAACCATTACCTATTAATGAATTTAAACCATATTTATATGAAGAAGTTAAAAAGATGATAAATTAAAACTACATCAAATATCTTGATGTAGTTTTTTATTATTTTAACTTGTTATATATAAGTTCATATTCCTCATTAGATAAATTTTCCATTAATTTATTTAATGTTTCTTTTGGAATATCATACTCTTCTATTATTTGTTTACTTTCTTTTTTAGTTAATTTTTGATCATGCATTTTAGAAAATTCTATTAATGATTCCATTAAATTATTTTTTAGTTTCTTTTCTCTATGAAAGAACATTTCTCTGAATATAAATCTTTTAAAACTGTATTTTAAATCTTCTTTTTTAATTGGAATTAATTTTATCATTGATGACATCACTCTTGGTGCTGGATCAAATGCTTCTGGTTCTATATCCATAATTTTAGTTACATTAAAGAATGAATTTGTAAGTAATGCTAACTTTGTTAATGATTTGTTTATAACTGCATCAGCATACTTTTTTCCAACAATTAAAGTACATTCTTTAAATTCACATCTTAATAGTTTTTCTATAAATGGTTCTGTAATTGAATAAGGTAATGCTGATATAATTTTATCACAAGGCGGAATATAAACTGTTAAAGCATTTCCATATATAACATCAACATTATTATGTTTATCTTTTAACACATTTATGAAATGTTCTAGATTTCTATCTATTTCAATGCATGTTAAATGATTTACTCTTCTTGCAATTGTATCACTTATTTCACATTTTCCAGGACCAATTTCTATAACATCTTCTGTTACTTTTAAATCAGCTGCATCAACAAAAGCATTTATAATACTTTTATCTACTAAAAAATGTTGATCTAAATAATTTGTATCATTATTAAATTCCAAATCCATATCATTCACCTATTATATTATATCAATTATTTTATTATTTTTTAATCTATTTTTTTAAGTTTACAATAATTTAAAAAGTTTAAGATTACTTAAACTTAATTTTTGATTTTATTATTTGATTATATTTTTTTATATTCCTTCTTCTACTAGCATCTGTAAAAAATATAGCATAAGCAACTTCCCATAAAGCAACCCAACCAAATACTGTAAATACTTCTACTAATATTTCTCCGAATATATGATTTAGAAAATATGCTGCTACTATAAATAACATACCTATTGTAAAAAGTATTACCTTTTTAACATTACTACTAGCCATTTCTAAAAGTAATTCATCTTTACTTTCTTTAAATTCTTTTATAATTATTTTTTTATATTTTTCTTCTTCATCTTTTGTAAGTTGAAATTTACAATCTATATCTAAATTAATTTTAGAATTAATATCATATCCAGCTATTTCATTTAATAAATATTTTTTTAAGTCTGGTGATAATGTATTATCATTGTATTCACTTACAAAATCATTTTTATTTCTTATATCTACCTCAATATTTAATTCTTTTTTCATATTCTCCTATCTAAATATATTAAATGGGTATCTATTTGGTAAATCTATTTCGAAAACTAAATTTTCTTTTGTTACAGGATGTATAAATTCTATTTTCTTAGCAAATAATGCTATTTGTTCACCAACAGAAGCCTTTTTATTATATTTTTGGTCACCAAAAAGAGGATATCCATAATTAGACATTTGTACTCTTATTTGATGGCTTCTTCCTGTTTCTAAATTTATTTCAACAAGTGACATATTATCTTTATAATTTAATTTTTTATAATAAAGTATTGCTAATTTTCCATTTTTATCTACTTTAACTATATTCTTTTTTTCATCTTTAAGTAAATAATCCTCTAATTTTCCACTTTGATTTATGTTGCCTATTACTACTGCATTATAGATCTTTTTAAATGTTTTATTTCTTATTTGTTCTGACAATCTACCAGCTGCTTTTGAGGTTTTGGCAAATACCATTATTCCACCTACCGGTCTATCAAGTCTATGAACTAATCCTAAATATACATTTCCTGGTTTATTATATTTTTCTTTTATATATTCTTTTAATATAGTTAATAAATCTTTGTCTTTTGTATTATCTTCTTGGACTATTATATTTATTGGTTTTTCAACTACTAAAAGATGATTATCTTCATAAATAATATTAATCATTATCTGGTGTTGCTTCCACTTCAATTACTTTAAGACCATGATCCATTAAAGATTCAATTGTAACTTTTCCACTCTTTAAATCATCTATCATTTTAGTTTGTGATCCATCTGACCAACTTAATATTATTTTGTCACTTTTAGCACAACTAAAGCAGAAATCTCTTGAATGATTTTTATAAAAACATTCAACTACTTCAGGACACACACCTTCATAATCGATTATTTGATAGTCCTTAGCTATATCTTCAGGTTTTACTGTTTCTTTATCATTTAAGCTTGAAAATGCAATTATTGATAAAGCTACTAATAATAATCCTATTGCAGTAAACAAAATACTTTTTAACATTATTTTTAATTTCATATTTTTTCCCACCTTCCATATATTCCACATGGTAAAACCATGTTAGATTCTGTTATTTTAAGTCCTATTTCATCTGTACTAATTTTTCCGCCTATTAATTTATCTTTTGTACTTGTTTCTAAAATATTTTTTAAAATTTCTGGTGTTATTCCTTTTGTATATGAACTTATAAGTAGAAATAATGGATCATCGCTTAGAATATCTATACATGAATCTAATAGTTTATTTAAACTATCTTCAAATCTCCATAATTCTTTTGATGGGCCTCTTCCATATGTTGGCGGATCCATTATAATAGCATCATACTTATTTCCTCTTCTTTTTTCTCTTTCAACGAACTTTAAGCAATCATCACAAATGTATCTAATCCTATTATTTTCAAGACCTGAAAGTTTTGCATTTTCTTTTGCCCATTCATTCATGCCAAGAGATGCATCTACATGTACTACTTCTACTGCTCCTGCACTTGATGCAGCCATTGTAGCTCCACCAGTGTATGCAAATAAATTAAGTACTTTAATTTTTCTATTCGAATTTTTAATTTTATTAATTATGAAATCCCAATTAGCTGCTTGTTCTGGAAAAAGGCCAGTATGTTTAAACCCTGTTGGACTTACTTTAAATTTTAAGTTCTTATAATTTATAGTCCAAAATTCTGGAAATTTCTTTATATTTTCCCAGTATCCTCCACCTTTATCACTTCTATGATAAACAGCATGATAATTATTCCATACATTAGAATCTTTATGTGTCCATAATGCCCAAGGATCAGGTCTTCTAAGTATTACAGAACCCCATCTTTCTAATTTTTCTCCATTACCAGCATCAATACACTCATAATCTTTCCATTCATTACTAACAAGCATATAGTCCTCCAATTCATAATTATTATATCATAGATTTTTATTTTTATATCTACTAGTTATTAAAAATGTTTCATCAAGTAAACTATTATTACATTCGCTATTTTCACATATATTAAAATGAAGACTACTATCTATATCAAAAGGATAACTTTCAACATTAAAATCCTTATGATGATATATAATTCTTAAAAATGTTCTTATAAATTTTTCAGTTAAATTAGATTGAATACTTAAATGTTTTTCGCTTTCAAAATTAATAAATTCTTCTTTATTGAGTCCTCTTTTTTCTAAACTATTCCCTTTTTCAGTAATGTATTTTTCTTTTGCAAGCCATCTTTCTAATAGTATAGATGGTGCTTCTATTTCAGTAATTCCTTTACTTGCTAAGAGTCCTAAAAACATATTTACTGCTACTACAAATGATGAGGTTACATCTTTTAAATTACCAATACCATATATTGTTTCATTATCAAGTTCACTATTAAAATTCTCTCCTACTTTAAATAATTTTCTGTTTATTTTCTTTTTAATATTTTCATCACTTTCTAATTCACTTTGTACTGCATATATATAACACTTATTCCCTGAAATTCCATATCTAATTCTTGGAAAATAATATCTTTCATTATTATTAGATATTGATATTTGAATACTATTTGGTGTTTCATTTAATATGCTTTCTTTTATATTTTCTATTTCGACTTCACCATCTAATATTTCACTATATCCAACTGTTTTTCTTTCGTTAAATTCATTTAATGTTTCATTATCTAAAAATTCTATTTGATTTTTCAAAAAACTAATTGGATCATTAAAGTCTTCATAAGTAGCATTAGACCATAATACAGTCATTATTAATTTATTTAAATAATAGTCTTGATTTTCTTCTATACCATTTATATATTTTGTTAAATCATAGTAAGTTCTTGCTTTATTTACATATTCAATTAATAATTTATTAAATAGTTCTTTGTTTGTTATATTTAATATTGGAACCATATCATCATTATTATGAGGTTCTAAATTATTAAAAAATCTTATGTTAAAAGTAAAATAGCAATCTACTTTGCCATCCATAGCTTCTTTTAAAATATCATTATAAAATATATTTAATATCTCCATAAAATTATTATATAATATAATTATGAAAAATAAAATTATAAAACCAAAAATTAGTTATACAGAATACTTCAATATAAGAGAAATTGATTATTCAATTGATAATAAAGAATTCGATCAAGATAATATAGGATTATGTGAGTTTGATTCAATCACAATAAATAGTTGTATCTTTAATAATATAGATTTTTCTAATATTAGATTTGATAACATTGAATTACTTGATTGCATATTTAATAATTGTGATTTATCAAATAAATCTTTTGACAAGAACGGTATAAATAGATGTGAATTTAATAATTGTAAATTGCTCGGTGTTTCTTTCGGAAATTCTTCTCTTAAAAACATTAGTTTTAATGAATGTAATTTAAGATATTGTAATTTCTATGAAACTAAACTCGAAAATGTTTTATTTAATAATTCTGTTTTAGATGAAGGATATTTTCAAGAATTATCGTTAAAGAATATTATTTTTGACAAATGTAGTTTAAGAAAATTCTCTTTTTTAAATACTAAACATGATATTATTGATTTATGTAATTCAAATATAGAGGATATTAATTTTGATTTAATTTCTATTAAAAATATTGAAGTAGATATGATTGGTGCTGCTATGTTATCCAGGTATTTAGGTGTTATTGTTAAAAATTAAAAGCAAGTATTATTAAAATACTTGCATTTTTTATCCGTGTCTTCCACCACCACTACTATGACCACCACCAGATGAACCACTGCTTGATGAGAATCCTCCGCCTCCGCCTGATGATGATTCTGTTCTTCTATAGTGTGTAGTATGTGATGAAATTAAATTTTTAGTTCTCTTTGTATAACTAATACTTGAATTATTCAAATATCCAGTTGCTCTTGTATCTTTCTTTACCATTTTATTTTTATTAACCATAATAGTTAAAGTTATAATAGTTACAAATGTTGAAGCGATTAAAGCTATTAACCATGGAACATTATATTTCTTTTTTAAATATCCCATATCATCTATATAGTAATTTTTATACTCACTTGGTATTCCTTGTTCATAATAATTCTTATATATATCAACAAAACTTGAAAATCCATCCATATAATTTTTGTTTTTCAAATCTGGATATATTGCATCCAACATATTTTCGCTTCTTTCATATGAATAATATAATTGTGCATTACCAAACATATATACATTAAAATATGGATCAGTTTCATATGTATTTCTAAATAGAATAACTCCACTATAATTTTCAAAATCTATACCAAAATCATTATAATCATAAAAATCAACTGCATAATCTTCATTTTCACTGTCAAGTACATATGGAAGAGAATCAATAAGAATAACCATATCCATTTTTGTTTTAGTAATATAATCATCTATTAGACTTTTAAGTTCCACTTTTTCTTCTTCTGTTAACACATTAGAATAGTCATATATCTTTTCACTAGCATCAACATATTTTGTATTTTTAACATTATCTATATTACTATCAGTTATACTCCACTTTTTATTAACACCATAATTATTTGCTTCATTTCTTTCCTTTAATGTTACTTCGGCTTTTAAACTAAAAGGTAATATTAACAATATTGTTAAAATAATTATTTTGACTAACTTTTTCATTTATTACCTCCCAAGAAGAAGATTAAATAACTTATAATTATAACTATTACAAATGTAATTATGAATGTTATAATTGCATATTTAACTGCTTTCTTTTTATCTACTGGAATATTTCCTACAAATTCTCCTGTTTGACCATTCATTGCAAATATATAAAATTTATTATTATATTTAACATTTATCATCCATACAGGTAATAAAACATATTTTGTTAATAACTTGTTAGCAGAAAACTTATCTTTTATTACAGATTTAATTCCCATTCCCATATCATTTTTCATTTCATCTCTTGCGGAATTGATACTTCTGCTACTAGCAGTTTTAAAACTTTCAATTTCTTCAACATCATATTTTTCTGCAAGGAATCCAGAAAGATATGCATGATTATAATTTTCAAGTTCTTCATAATCAAATGGTTCAATCGTATTCATAATATCATCATCGAATCTTGTTGAACCATCTACTGGAATTTTATTAAATTCCATTGTTCCTTCTCTTTCAAGTTTATATGTATCTATTTTAGTATAAACTGTATCTCCTATTGTCCAAGAACTACTTTTTGTACTTGTAGCAGCTAACTCTCCAGCTACTTTAACATCAAATAACCAAAATGGAATATATACTCCTCTTATTTTTTCTATGTTTTTTGCATCATTGAAAAAATTTGGCATAAGAGGTCTACCTTTATTTAAACTTTTAAATGATTCAATAGCGAGTTCTTTTTCATTTTTAAATGGAATTATCATATCAGGAGCAAATTTACCAGATAATTTTTCTTTTAATATTGCTGTATTTCCACAATAAATACAGAATGTTGCTGCTGTTTGTTCATCTGCTATAATTTTAGCTCCACAATCTTTACAATTATATTCTACATACTTTGCCTTTTCATTCTCTGCTTTTAGTTTTTCTTGCAATAGAGTTTTTTCATTTGTATCTTCTTTTAAATTATTCTTTTCATTGCTTGCATTATTGTATTTTTTCATTTCTTCAAGAGTAAATTCGCTTTTACAATAATCGCACTTCCATTTTTTTAAATTTGGTTTATATAAAATGGGAGCTCCACAAGCAGGACATTTATTATCCAATGCTCTATTTGCCATATTAATTCACCTACTTTAATTATATCATTTATATTAACAAATTATTTAAAAAGTGTACTTGGTATACACTTAAACTTCAACAGTATTTAAATATTTTAGTAATACAGGTTTTAATTCATCTTTATTTTTATTTTCACAGTATGATGTCACTAACCAAAAACCAGTTTTACCTTTATATACAGCACTTATATAATAGAACTCTTTGCCACTTACAGATGCTGTATAATCAAAATAATAATACTTTCCATTTTCACTTTTTTTACTATCATATTTTTCACCATTTGCATATTCTACTACTTTTAAATAATCTTCTAATGATGAATCTGAATTTATATTTACTTCTTCTAAACTTTCGAAATCCTCAAATGTAGCAACGATGCCAACATCTGTTGATTCATAGTAATATGTTGAACTTAAATTATCTTTCTTATAAAAATCATCTGTTAATGTTATTTTAAAATTATCCTCTGTAAAAGTTTCTTCTGTTGATAAATCACAAGCTGTTATAAAAACAAGTAATGATAATATAGCTAATATTTTAAATACTTTTTTCATATATCCTCCTGTTTTGATTATAACATTTATTATTTATATTTTCACTTTATTTTCACGATTTTTTAAAATTATAAAAATAATTAATTTGATTATTTTATATTATGATTATTTGGAAAGAATTAAAAAATAAAATAAAAACTAGACTATCTTGTTTTTTATATGATAATATTATTGTAGAGGTGAAATATGACATTAGTAATTATGGCTGCTGGTATGGGCAGTAGATTTGGGGGACTTAAGCAAATTGAAGCAGTTGGTCCAAATGGAGAGTTTATAATAGATTATTCTATTTATGATGCTATTAAAGCAGGCTTTACAAAAGTAGTATTTATTATAAAAGAAGAAAATTATGAGATTTTTAAAGAAACAATTGGTAAAAGAATAAGCGATCATATTAAAGTTGAATATGTTTTTCAAAATAATGATAATGTTCCTGTTAATATACCAAACGAAAGAATTAAACCACTTGGTACCGCACATGCTATATTATGTTGTAAAGATAAGGTTCATGAAAACTTTGCAATAATTAATGCAGATGATTTTTACGGTAGAGATTCTTATCTAAAAGTTAAAGATTTTATTTCTAATAGTAAGAATGATAAAGAATTTGCACTTATAGGATATAATGCAATTGACACTATAACAAATAATGGTTCTGTTAAAAGAGGAATTTGTAATGTAAAAGATAATTATTTAGTTAATTTAAATGAAAGTGTAATAAACTTAGAAAATGGTAAATTAAATGCTAAAACATTAGTCGATAATAAAGATATAGAAGTACATAACAATACAACTGTATCTATGAATATGTTTGGCTTTACTCCAAAACTATTTGAACTACTTGAAAATGATTTTAAAGACTTCTTAGATAACAATGATTTAATGACAGCTGAATACCTAATACCAGAAGAAGTAAATAAGTATTTAAAGAATAATATAGTAAAGGTAAAAGTTATTAAAACAACTTCTAAATGGTATGGAATCACTTACAAAGAAGATTTACAATTAATAAAAGATGAAATTAAAAAACTAATAAATGATGGTATATATCCAGAAAATTTATGGAAATAAAAAGCTCTATTTAAAAAAATAGATCTTTTTTAATAATTATTTTTAATAAAATCAACTAAATCTTTTGCTGAATTATTATTTATATATTTTTCTTGATTTGATATTATTTCTTTTTGTTTATCTTTATTTTGAAGTAAATATTTACAATTATTTATTATTTCTTCTTTATTGTTGCATATTAAATTCATATTTCTTTTATTAAAAAACTTAGCATTATATGTTTCTATACCTGGTATTGGAAATATATGAAGTAATGGTTTTCTTATACTAGCAATTTCAGTTGATGATAGTCCTCCTGGTTTTGATAAAACTATATCGCTTGAATAAATTAAATCATTAATATTGGAAACAAATCCTAACACTATTAGATTTTCATTTTTAATGTTATTTAATCTATCATATAATTTTTTATTTGTTCCACATACCACAATAACTTTTGTATTTTCTTGTTTTAATAATTCTGTTATAACAGTATCAACACTACCAAATCCCATACTTCCAAGCATAATAAGTATTAAATTTTCGTTATTAATATTTAAATCTTTTCTTATATTTTTAGCTTGCTTAATAAATCTTGTTGATACTGGAATTCCTGTTGTTAATAACTTGTCAGTAGATATTTTCTTTTTATTAAACTTTTCTTCTAAATCTTTATTTGTAATAAAATAATCCGGTTTAACCTCTTCCATAAATGGACATGGTTCATAATCAGTAGCCACAAAAAGAAAATGAATATTATCATAATCTTTATCTTTATTTATTGATGTTAATGTTAAAGCTGGAAATAAATGTGTTGTTATAACTAAATCTATATTATTATTTTTTATATAGTTATATAACTTTTTCTTATGTAATTTATTTACTAAATACACAGGACTTTTAATTCCTGTTTTGCTATATATTTCTCCCATCTTATAGATATTTTTGAATATTTTACCTTCATTACCAAGAGATTTTAAATATATTTTCTCTGATAAACCTTTAGCTTTCTCGTTAACAATATCGTAAAAATCTTTAAATTCACAATCTATATTATTTAGTTTCAATTCTTCTTCTATGTATCTAGCACAAGAATTATGTCCACCACCTGTACTACAAGATAATAATAATATTTTCATAAACCTCCTATTTAATTAATTCAGTTACAGTACCTGTTCCTATCTCTCTTCCGTTTTCTCTTATACTAAATGTTGAATCTTTTTCCATAGCGACAGTTGTATCAAGTTCAATAGTTGCTGATTTTGTTTCTCCTGGATTTATCATTTCTTCATCATTATCTAGTATTATTGTTCCTTTATATGACTCTATTTTAAATACAAATGAAGATGAATAATTGTTATATATTGGCATATCATTTCCACCTTCTTTTAATGTATTTATATGAATATTTGCTTTAAATTTATTTGTTGCTGTTATAGAACTTGGACTAGCAATTGTTTGTCCTCTTAAAACTTGACTTTTATTAACATCTTTTAAAATTATTGATATATAGTCACCTTTTGTTGCAACAGAAGTTTCTTTTTCTTGTTTCTCTATTTTGTGAATATTAGTTGATATTATTTTATTATCACCTAAAATTTCTACTTTATCACCTTCGTGTATGGTTCCTTGTGATATCGTACCAGTTACTGCTACACCTGTTGGAGTAGTAAAAATATCTTCTATTACCATACGAAATGCACTTGTATCTTCTACTTTTGCAGTTGTAGGTTGAGTTGTCTTTTCAATAACTTTCTGTGTTGTTTTTGTTGTTGTATTACTTTCATTTTCCTTCTTTTTCATATTTTTAGAACATATTAGCATTATTCCTATTCCAAAAACAATAATAACCATTACAGCTATACCTATTATTTGTGATTTTTTTTCATCTGTCATTTTATCACTCTCCATATATAGTATAACATGATTCGATTTTTTTGACTTCTGTTTATATATATGATATGTAAAATTTTGTACAATACTTATAATATGTTTTTATATAAAAACTATGACAACTGTCATAGTTATTTTTCTTTTACAGACTTTATATTTTGTAACTCAAATCTATATTTTTGTTTAATCTCTGGATACTTATCATGATCTACTTCAGAAATAAACATATCATATGGCCTGATATACAGTTTAGCATCTCCATATAGTGCTCTATATACAACATATTTTTTTCCTGACTCACTGTGAATTGCAATATCCTCTACAAAATATAAATCTCCTTTAAAATGTTTATAAATTGCTTTAGTTTTAACTTCCATACTTTTCTCCTATTTATTTAATTTCTTTCCAATCTCCAGTATATGCTTCCCATAACAATTTATTAAGAATGACTGTCATAGTCCCAAATATTGATGTAGACACACATATACATGTTATTATTCCTTCTTGAGCTTCCATCTGTAGCTTTCCCACAAAAGGATATTATAAGCAACAAATACTCCTAGTATAAACATATCATAATATTTTATTTTTTTAAAGATTAACTTTAAAATATCAATTTATTACTTTTTCATATATCTTTTTTCCAAATCTAACACAAATCGAAGTAAACTTTTTTCTTTTATTTTTAATTCTAATATGTCAGTGCCCGTTTCATCAGCGGTTTCATAAGCAATCTTTTTTATTATTTATCATATCATTGAAATCTTTTTTATTTTCATTTGACATTATATCACCTACTTTATTATATCATCTACTATATAATTTCTAAAACAAATAAAAAGTGTTATCAAATTAACACTATTTTACATTTTCTTTTTTACTTTCATTTTCTTTTTTATTTTCATTTGATACATATAATGCTGATAAAACTATTCCTATTAAGTTTACCCCTATTGAAATGCCAAGTAATACTCCACTAGCAAAGTCTCCAAAAGAACTATTTCCACCTTTAGTGAAAAATGTATATGCTAAATATAAAACATTACCTAAAACAATTAATGATAATCCTGTTTTTAATTTACTCATACTTTACCTCCTATATCACATACATTATACATATCAATTTTATGATATAATTATAAATAATAGATAGTATTGGGCGGTGTACTTATGACTGAAAAAATAACTTTAGAGCAATTCGAGCAAATTAAAAGTCAATTATTAGCTTTAGCAAAAGGTTATGAGGCTTCTTATGAAGAACATAAAAATGATGTTAATTATGATAGTGCTGCAGAAGAACAAAGAGTTGCTGGAGAATATCTTAGACTACAAGACCAATTATTAAGCTATGATTTAAGTAATATTCCTTTTGAGGCATGGGAGGGTTTTACAGTAGTATCTGATGCAGAACATAAAGCAGATTTTTCTAAAACAAAAGCTAATATAGATTTTAAGTTAATAGAATATTATGGAAATGGTAATTTTAAAGGATGTAACATCAGAAATCTAGATAATATTCAAACTTATATAAATTCTAATGATTTTGATGAAAAAACAATTCAAATGAATCCTTTATTGTTTTTAACTGATATTTTTAGTACTGAATTTAAAAATAAATATTATAACTGCTCATTAACCATTGATGATTTATCTAATTTATCTTCTCTACAACTAGAAGAAATAAAACAAAAAAATTTGAAATCACATGTTGTTACAACAAATAATTTTCAATTGATGTTAGATCTTTTAGGATTAGAAAAAAATATTGATTTTTATAAATTTTCTAAAGAAGATTTTTATATTTTCAGTAAAATGATGCCTATGTGTATGTCAGAGTTTTATAACGATAAACAAGGTATATCAACAGTCACAGAATTTGAACAAGAATTAAAAAATATGGATGTTTCGGAATTTAAAAATGCTTGCTTTAAAAGAATCAGACAACAAATCACTAATACAAATATGTTATTTTTAACAAAAAAATATCCAAAAGAGTTTATAAATGAAAACCCAGATCTCTTTTTAGTAAATGTTAATATTCCAGAGGAAGTTAAAAAAAGATTTTTCGATAGAAAATTAAAAATACAAGATTTACTTGAATATAAAGACATATTCAAAAATATTCCAGTTGATTACTTTATGGATCCCGCAATTTATATTGATCTATTCATTAGAAATAATTTTGGTTTAGGTAAACTCCAAGAATTAGTTTTTACATATCCAGATGTATTTGGACATATTGCACAAGCAAATAAGCTTTATAGTTTATCTAATCTCTTTGTTCCTGGAAAAGATTTAGATACTATGTTCAAGAATGCTATTAAAGAGTATATTTTGGAATATGAATCACCAGTGGTAATTATTAATAACAACAGTATTCGAAATACTTATAGTGTTCCTGAATGGGCTTCATCTTTGAATTTAAAGATTATTGATAAATTAAGTTCAACTGATGAGTTACTAAGTTATGATGATTCTGTATGTGTACTTGATAAAAAACAAAGAATAATACTTTCTGGTTTTGGTATTGATAATATTATAAAATTTGATCAAGAAACTGGATTCTTTTCTCATAAAGCATACGATTGGTCACCTGATTTAGAAATGCTTAAAGTACTTGGATCTTATTATAAAGATAGATATAGATTATTAAGTAATGAAGGAATTGACTTTAAAAACGGAAATTTGACTTATGAAGAATTTAAAGAACAGTTTGCTAAATTTTTGAATTCTGCTAGAATTTTTAATACATTTAAAAATAGTCCAAATTATGATTGGGTTACAGGTGAATTTAGAGATAACCATCCAGAACTTTTTGTGGACATGGATGCTCCAAAAGAACTAAAGGATGCATTTTATAAAAATTTGCTAAATCCAGATTTTTTGTGTCAACATAAAGATTGTGTTAAGTATTTAGTAGATAAAGATTTGCAAAGTATTATAAAGGCATCAATAACATTAAATCTCCCTGGTTTAGATGATGGTCATGGAATGATGTTACCTAACTCTGTTAATTTTATGGATGAATACATTTCACGATATGGTAATGAAAAATTCTTAGAGTTGTGTTCTAAATATGGAGCTGCTCTTTCTAAAATAACTATTCAAAGTTTAAATGGCGAGATTAATGATGAAAAAGCTATAGAAAAATCATTACGAGAATCAATTTATAATAGTATAGTTAGTGGCAATAGTAAACTAGATTATTCATATCTAGCTAATGTTCCAGAAATGATAGAAGAATATCCTAATATATTTATTAATTTAGATAATTTTAATACTATTACAGCAGAAGAAAAACAAAATTTAACTAATAGATTTTATACTGGACAATTAGACTTTGATGATATAAAAAAACACCCAGAACTTATTGAAGCACTAAAAGATAAAAATTTATTTATTGCATTTGGCGATAAAAATGGTATTAATTTTAATAATAGAATATTATTAGATACAGGTCGTAATCGTATTTCCAATAAAAGATATAGTGATTTAGAATTATTAAAAGTATATGGTAATGAAAAGTTCTTAGAATTGTGTACTAAATATGGAAGATATATGGATGGTATTGGTCAATATATAAGTAAAGACATTACTATAAGAAATGGAAAATATATTAATTTTGCTCAAGATGATATCGACTTTAAAAATGGTATAAGTGTTGATGAAATATCTAAAATGATTGAAAACATGATTACTAAGGAAAGTAAACTTGGTAATATAGCTTATTATCCAGAAGATGCTCCTGAATTTTTAAAGATAAATAATCCTGAATTATTTTTAGATGATGATGCCCCAAAAGAATTAAAAAATGCTTTTTATAATTACAATTATGTATATACAAACCATATGTCATTTAAAACATTAAAAGAACATAAAGAATGGTTACCATATTTAAAAGGTAAATCAATAGTTACTCCATTACTAAGATGTAGTTATCAAAAAGAAGATTTAATAAAATATTTAGATGTATTCGGTGAAGAAAAAGGTATAAAATTAGGAATTAATAGAGCTGAAACAGTTGATGAAATGATAAAGTCACATCAAATAGAACTGATGAAAGATTGGTATGACAAAACTGGTGGAAAGTTTCTTCCTGATTTTGTAGTAATGCAAAACTTTGATATTAATGAAGCAGATAAATTTTTGACATCTGGTCAAAATTGGAGTAATTTAATGAAAATCAAGAGTTTCGCTACTAATGCTGAAGCAAGAGATGCTATGCTTAAACTTGCCTATTCTTTCGGTGCTTTTGATCAAGATCAAAGAGGATTTAAAAAACTTCAAGATTTATTAACTGATTTACCTAAAAAAATTGATGCTGAACAAGGATATATTTTTGAACAACTTGATAATCAAATAAGTAAATATAGTCAAAAAGAGGTTTATTATGGTGTAAAATCGATATCTTACATAGGTGATGATGGTAAAATTCATACCACTATTGAATCTTCCCCTACAATTAATGCAGAGGAAGCATATCAACGAATGATTAATCATGTAAGAAATGCTAATTTTGTTGATTTATTTGACAATAAAACTTTATTAAATCTTTTAGAATCACTAAAAAAAGAAAATGTTAATATTGACTTTTCTAAAGATATTTTTAGTCAACTTTATCGTAAAGATGATGATGGATCATATACACTAACTATTAATACTCAAAGTTATCCAAAATCTACCCAAGCTATTAGAGATATTTTTGAAAAATTTAGAGATTTACCAATGCTTACACCTGATAGAGCTCATCAATTATTTGGTGGCTTTGAATTAAAGTATGATCCTGACTTTAGAGAATTCTTACTTTCAAATATGGATAAAATTATGAATAATCCAGAATATGTAAGTATGGTTGCTAATATTCAAAAACAATTTTCTGATATTAAAACTGTAAATAGCAATAGAGCCTTAACTTGGGAGCTAGCTGTTAGTTATGTTCAAGAAAATAAATTTACTTCTGTTAATGTTGGTAATGAACGAGCTGCTGAAATATCAGCTATTGCCGGATATAGTCAAGAAGATTTTAATAAATTACAACAAATATATAACTATGGTAAACAAAGAACTTTCAGTAGTATTCCTAGAATTGAACAAAATGTTAAAAAAGTAAGTGGGAATTATACATATGAAACATTAAGACTTGATGATCCGTTAGCTATGGCGATTGGTACTTTAACTGATTGCTGTCAAGAATTAAATGATTGTGCTGAAGTATGCATGGAACATAGTATGGTTGATAAAAATGGTCGTGTATTTGTTATAAGAGATGATAAAGGAAATATAGTTGCTCAAAGTTGGGTATGGAGAAATAAAGATGTATTATGTTTTGATAATATAGAAATACCTGATAAAACATTTACTAGAATTTCTAGAGAACATCCTGAATTAGGAAGAACAGGATTTACAAGTGAAATATTCGATATATATAAACAAGCTGCACATGATTTAATTGAAGAAGACGAAAAAGTATATAGAAAAATGCTTGAAAGCGGTAAAATTTCTCAAGAACAATATGATGGTTTAAGACTAGGAAAAGTCACTGTTGGTCTTGGATATAATGATATTGCCGAATCATTAAAGCAAAAATCTATTGTTGATAAAGGGCATATTTCGAGACCTTTACCTTTTACAGAGCCTATAAAACTTAAAAGAGGTTTATATACAGCTGATTCTACAACACAATATATTTTAGAAGAAAGAGATGATAGAAAAACATTTAATGGTGAAACTATTACTCCACACAATGATACTTATATTGAATATGATGATCACAACTTTACAAATAAATCTTTAACTACATTAGAAAAATTGGAACTTGTAACTAAAGAAGATCCAAGAAGATTAGCAACTGCCATTGGTGATTATGCTGATAGTGAACATTTAGTAACAGAATTAGCTAGTAATTATGGTTTAAATCCAGAAACAACTAGAATAATTATGCACCCTAACTTTGCTATTATATATGATAAAAATAATGGTAGAACTAAAATTGGTGATTTATTATTTAATACTAGAATTGATAATGGAGATCAACAAATTAATATAGAAAATCAAGTCGTAATGCAAATTAGATTAGCTTTAGATCAATTGTCAGATGGTGAATATATCGATATATCAAATCTAAATGAAAAGCAAAAAGAAATGTATGCTAAAGCAATGGAATTAACTGATGAAATGGATATAGAAAGAGGTGTTAGCTATGGAAGATAATAATATTAATAAAATTATGTCAAATGCTTTAACTGTAAATAAAGATTCATTAAGTAAAAATATAAAAGATATTATAAATCAAATAAAAATTGCTATAGAAGCAAATAAAGATAATATTGAAAATGCAAGCAGTATAGATAAAAATAATGACAATGGTTTTATATTAAATTTTGATATTATTAATAATATATTTTCAAATATAGAAAAAGAAAATACTTTATATGGGGATGTTACTCTTTCACAAAAAGATGATGATAAAAAAATAATCTATGGAACACAGATAATGGACTATGGAAATGTTGTTGTTATCAGCGATGGAAATCCTTATGTTATTATAGAATTAGCTTTAAGAAATATAATGGCTGGTAATACAACAATATTTACAAACGATAAATTTATGTTTGGAACCAATCAGTTATTAATTCAAATTATTCAAAATGTTTTAGAACAATTTAATATTTCTAAGTATTTAGTACAAATATATATTACAAATAATTTTGATGAAATATTATCTAATTTTGCAAATATAGATTTAGTTATATGTATAGGTAATCGTAATTTACAAAACATGATTTTAAATAAATCTAAAAATAAAACTATTATTAGCGGATATGAAAATTTCGATTTATATGTTGAAGATACAACTCATTTAGAATTTATAAATAAAATAATTAATTCAGGATTAAATATTCAGTTATATATAAATGAAAATACTAATTTAGATTATTCTAATTCTATAATAGTAAGTGATATTGATGAAGCCATTGCTCAAATAAATTATAATGGTAACAAGTATAGTTCTGCTATATTTACTAGTTCAACAGAAAATGCTTCAAAATTTATTAAGCAAGTAAAATCAAAAATAGTAACTATTAATACAAGTCCTACTATCGAAAGAATAATAGATATTAAGCAATCTGATTTAACTATTGAAAAGACTATAATATATCCATTTAGTTTTAAATTTGATGGTAACAATGATATTGCACAAATAACAGATGATGGTTTAAAGTAATAAGCCATCATCTTTTTTGTCTTGTTATTTAACATAGAAAAAGTATTATCTTTATGATAAACTAAAAATAGATAGTGTATATCCTTAGATTAAATAAATAATATAGTGTATTTATACTAAGGTGAAAGGCGGTAGAATTAATTGTGGATTTGAAAGAACTTTATGAAAAAACTATAGAAGAAGGAAAAACTTTTATATTAACAGAAGATATGATTGGTGTTGAAATTAAAAATATAGATAAACCTATCCGATCATTAGATGATTTGGTTATGGTTCACAAAACTAATTATTTTCCATATGGTGCAGTTAAGACACCATTTGAAACAAAAAAAACTGCTGATTGGACCATTAAATGTACTATTGATGGGGAGGAAAAGACATATATAATACCATTTAAGAGCTATAGAAATACTGCTCACTTTTGTTTGAATGGGGCCGTTAAATCTCATACCTATGGTGGATGGGATGAAACTAAATATGCTATTTTCATGCCCTTAGCAAAAAATAAAGATAAAATTATTGCTGGTACAGAATGTGATTTATTTAGTTGGGGTAGTGTTCCAATTACCGATAATGGTTATATATTATGTCCTAAAAATGAACTGGATATGATGAGAGAAGCTAATCCTACTGCTCATATTGTTGGATATGAAGGTACTTCTGTCTCTCCTTATGTCAATGTTTTTTTAAATAATATATTAGAATATAAATATAAACCACCAACTCAGGAATCAAGAGAATGGGATAGCGGAAACAGTGAAGACCATAGAACTGTAACCAAACTAATACAAGAAAATGGTTGGAAATATACTAGTCATAATGGTACATCATGGGATTATGATGATCTCACACAACAATATACGGATGTGTTAACTGGATGGTTGAAAACAATTGTTAATGAAAAGATATTATACTCTGCACACAATATAGATGAAATAAAGAAAACTATTATTGATATTTTTGATATTGTTAATCTTCTAAGCGGATTTGGCTATGCCGGAGCTTTTAATAATGAAAATAGATTTTCGATTATTTGTAAAATGGTTAAATCTGAAACTGGTATTGACTTAAGCCATTTTGCTGGAACAAAAACACTAGAAGATTTCTATTTGATAAATCGAGATTTTGCTCAATCTACTGTTGCCGATTATATTATTAATGAATTACGAATAAGAGCCTTAAAAGAAAAAGTACAAACTGGAAAGATGACTGAAGAAGACATTTTTGAATTAAATTATTATAATGAATTCGGTACTTACTCAAATATTACACCTGAAAGAAGAGAAATATTTAGAAAATTAGAAGATATGCACTCTAAGTCGCTCAAAAAATTATCAAAAGATGAAATAGAAATGGTATTAGAAGCAACAAACTTTAAATTACAAAATATAAATAAATTATCAAAAGTTAATCAATATAATTTCAAGTTAATGTACCTTGATGAAATAACTGAAGAACAGTCAAAAGATGCAGCTAAGGTTGGAATATATATTAAGCCAATAAAATCTGGGATTTATTTAATCGCTCAAATACCAAATTCTTGGGATATATATTCAAAGTTAAGTGGTGTAGACATTCGTTCGTTGGAAGACAAATTGAATTATGCAGATGATGCTGAAGCATATGTTATAGGAAAACAAATCGCCAACATTCCTAATTGTCATTTGATAGAGTTTAAAGGTCATGGATTTGGTGATATTACTGATTTTGATTTAAGCAAGTGCGATACAGTTGAAGATCTTGAAATATCAATTATGAAATATGCTGAATGCTTTTCTAAATTTGTTTCAGGTCAAATCGTCGAGTTTAATTCACTTGGCAGCATTTTATCAAAACAAGAAAACGATAAAACCCAGGTAATAAATGATCGAACAATTAAGATAAGCGAAATTGTCTACAAATTCGCGGCTTTATCTGGAATTCAAGATAAACAAGTATGTGAAGATTTAATTTCTAAATTATCTAATTTGAATGTTAATGATTCAATTGATTCAATACTAGTTTCTTTAAAAAATATGTTAGGAAAAGGTTTATTAACGGTTGAACAAATTATTTCCAATGCGGATTTAATAATTTCTTTAAATCCAGATAAATATAAATCATTTGATGATTTAATAAACAGACTTAAATGGATTGAAAGTATGAATATGGAATATCCACGAATGCCTTTAACCGAAAATCATAGACTTGTTGTAGAAGCTTTCGATAAATTTAATGAGTTAATTGGTACACAATTTGATTGTTTTTATACAGGCGGTCTGATGGGATATTTAGCCACAAATCATGAGCTTGAAAGATACCATGGAGATTTGGATTTATTTATAAATGAAGAACAACTACCTTTGCTATATTCATTAGTGCAACAAAGCAAAGACTTTGAATTTATAAGTAATATGGATCATAAAGAACAAAGTGGACACGAATTTAAAATAAATTATAAAGGCACAGAAATGAGTATAGGACTATTCTTATTTAGTCGATTACCAAATAACGAAGTTGTTTTAAAAGATTACTATTATCAAGATCAAAATAAAAGCAATGGATTAGTTGTTAATGAAAGTCATCTTTCAGGAAGTTATGCTTCAATGTTATTTTCAACTACTCCAAGAGAACATAATGGATTTTCTTATAAAATGCAGTCATTAGAAGGCATATACTATTCAAAGAAAGGATCAAGACCTAAAGATGAATATGATGCTAAAGTAATTGAAAATTATGTAGACATGGGAACAGTTAGTAGATTAGATGACGAAAAGAAAAACAATTACACCGTTCAAAATAGAACTTATGATTCTAATATAGTTTCTCAGCTAGATGAGACGATTAGAAATCAAAGTGATGATAAAAACATTAGTCAAGAAACTACTTATCAAAGGTTATAAAAACTTATTTATTAAAGAA
>CAKOKV010000002.1 GCA_934095805.1 uncultured Bacilli bacterium
CTATAAAAGATATTAATGGTAATATTGCTGGTAGATGGGGTCTAACATCTGACTTTAATCATAATCTTAAACCGTGGGAAGAAAACTATACAAGAGGATTATATTTAGCTGGCGTTGAATGTAATTTAGATGTAGATGCACCTAATGGATGGACAAAATGGATAGTTCCAAAATATGAATATATTTTTGTAGAACTTGAAAATAAAGATACATTTATGAAAACAATATTTTACTTAGAAGAAAATAATCTAACACTTGTAGGTGGTACTAATAAATATTATTCACCTGTCACTAACAAAGAATATTTATTTTTTCCAATTAAAAAGATTGATTGATCAATCTTTTTTAATGCTTTCTATTTTTTCTTAATTCTTTATCTTTTAACTTTTTATATCTTTTAAACTCTTCTTCTGATATTTCACCATTATCGATTGCTTCTAATACTTTACAACCATTTCTATTTTCATGAGTGCAAGTTGTATATTTGCATTCTTTTTCTAATTCACTTATTTTTGAAAATATAGTATTTAAATCGCTATTCATTTCAAATGATGCTACTGATCTTATTCCAGGTTCGTCTATTACTATTCTTTTATCACTTAATACAAATAAATTTCTACTAGTTGTTGTATGTTTCCCTTTATCATCTTTTTCTCTTATTCCATTTGTTTTAATAATGTCTTGTTTTAATAAATTATTTATTAATGTACTTTTACCAACACCACTGCTTCCAATAAAGACTGCAGTTTCATTTTCTTTCCAAATGGTTTTTAGTTCCTCGATTCCTTCATTTTTATATGAACTTATTAGAAAAATAGGATAATCTTCAAATCTTTCTTGAATTATATTTTTATACTTCTCTTTTTCTTCTTCTGTACATAAATCACTTTTTGTTAATATAAATGCTATTTTTGAATTAGAATTTATAGCTAATAAAACTAATCTTTCTAATCTAGCAATATTAAAATCATTATTTAAACTTGTAACTATAAAAACTATATCAACATTAGCCGCTAGTGTTTGCTCTTTACCATCTTTATATTTTTCTTTTGTTCTATCAATAGATAGCTTTTTTATTTCGTTTTTTCTAGGTAGTATTGATTTTATTGTACAGTTATTATATTCATCTATTTCTAATGATACATAATCTCCAACTACAGGTAAATCATTATTATTTTTCCTTTGTCTTATTGTTCCAATAATATTTTTATCTTCATATAAAATATTCCAATTATTTCTATTAACTGTTACTATTCTACCAATATTATTCATATTTAACTCCATTTAAACAATGATTGTTATATTCTTCTAAACTAATGTTATATTTAGGTTTTTTATATTCATATAATTCTATATTATTAGAATTTTTTAATTCAGATTCTACAAATTTATTTTTTATATCTTTTAATAATAATTCCATATTTTCAAATTTATGTATTCCTTTATATTTATTCCAAGAATGTTCAAACCAATAATATTTATTATCTTTTTTATATATTAAAAATGTATGTGTATGACAATTATTATTTTTATCATATCCTTTTATAAAGAATGTTTTGATTTCCCATTTATTTTTTTGAAGTAAATATCTTTCTAGTTCTACTTGATCATAACAAATTCCAAGTTTACTTTTTAAAAGATCTTTTGGAGATTGTAATATATAGTTTTTACTTATAATAATATTATTATCTGTATGTCTTATTTTATTATTATCTATGTATCCATATTCTATTTCATTCATTATTTTTAATGCATCGTCTTCATTATAATAGTTCCATATTCCTAAATTACCTGTTGCTGGTATTTTTATATTTAGTGGTTCAACATCTTCTAAAACCCAAGCATATCTTCCAACTTCATAATGACCACATATATATTCTTGATTATCTTTTTTTATTTTTTCTATAAACTCATTTGTCATGTAAACTGAGTCAACTAGTTTACATTTACAAATTATTTTTCCGTAGCTTAGTTCATCATTATCTAAAATATTTATTAACTCTTTATTATTTAACTTAGTTTTAGATATTTCAGAAATACTCGCATGAATATACAATGTTCCTCTATAATTAGTGTTATAACTTCTAGTTTCAATAGTTTTCTTATGATTACATATTAGTGTTGCAAAAGGTTCTTTTATACTTAATACTTTCATTTTATTCACCCACCTTATTATAACATCTTATATCTTATGATTCTACAAATTATTTACACTTTGTTATATTGTAAAGTGTTAATTGTTTTTACAATAAATATAATTTAATATGGATGAAGAAATAAATAGACTTAATTTTGAAAATTGTATTTGGATATTATTTGCTTTTTTATGCCTATTAAATATAAGAGGTGATAATGATGATATTAATTATATTAGAACTAATCAAAAAAGATATAAAGATGAATCTAATAGAATTTTTAAATTTACTTTGATAACAACACTTTTTATATATTTATATTTTTTCAGAAGAAATTTAAAAGCATATTATAAAGTTACTCAAAATAAAAAAGAACTATATGGTATAAAAGTATATGGTTCTCTTTTCTTAATTATTGGTATTTTATTATTAATATATTTTCAAGAAAATCAGTCTTCATTTGAAGGGAGTCCTGCATTATAGATTTTTATTTTCTAAAACTGTTTTTAACTTTCTAGTTAATTTAACTCCTTCTATATTTTTTTCTAAATCATTTTCTTCTTTCCACTCATCAAATTCTTCTTCTGTTAACTTTTCTGGTAATCCATATAGAATATGTAATAGTTTTGATTCTACTAATGTTGCACCGATTACAGCTTTTTTAATAGATTCAATATCGAATGGGTATTTTTCTGGATTTTCATAATATTCTATTTTTCTAACATTGTATATAATTTCTAGGAGTTTTAATGGATCTAATGTTTGACCATAAAATATTTTTTGATATCTTTTAAGTGAAGAAGCTACTTTATCAAGATCAACTGTTTTTATAAAACGAGCTTTGAAACTTTCTGGTACAGATTTACTAAATGCTAAATTATTCACCAATTGTTGACCATCGATAAATAATGCTATTTTATTTATCATTCTTGCATCTTCTTCGCTTATTCCGTTTATTCCTTCTTCTTTTATTCCTTTTTTTATTTTTGAATAAAAGCCTTGATTATATGAAGCAAATGTTTCTCTATCATATTGTTGATCAAAATAATTTAATTCATCTCTTGTTCTACAAAAGAATCTATATGATGTTAAGTAGTTTTTATCATTATTATTCCTTTTACTATCCCATGTTGGATCAAATAAGAATACTCCATCAACATTATATTTGTCATCTGTTACTCGTACCATACTTCTTACATGACCTGTTTTTGAATTTTCCTTTTTATATAAAATATAATTTACAGCATTTATTCCTAGTCCTTTTAAAACTGCATTAAATATTGCTATATATCCTGCACAAACTATTTTATCTCCAAATAATACAGATGATAAATCTCTTGATACTGCTTTTGATTCTTCATCTGATTCTTTTGTATATACTCTATCTCTAACTAAATCATATGCATACATTATTTGCTCTAAAGTACTTAAATCATATTTTTTTATTTCAGACACTATGTTATTTATTCCATTTATTGTTTGTAAATATTCATCTATTGTTCTTGGGGTATTGTTACCATCAATATATAAAGATACCTTTTCATAATCTCCGAATAGTTCTTTTAATTTATTTCCAGTTTCTATATCTATCGGAAAACTTCCTGAAAAGTGTATATTAAGTTTTTTTAGTATTGGGTTTTGTTCAAAATATTCTTTTGTTGTCTCATCTGCAAATGTTGTTATATATAAACATGAATCTAAAATTTCATTTTTACTTTTTGTTATTTTTTTTATTATATCTAATCTATCTAAAGTTGTATCCTGAACTCCTTTTAACATTTCATATTCATCTCTTAATAGTTTGACAATACATCTTCTATTTAATATCTTTTCTATTTTTATTTCAGGTGGTATTGTTAATGAAAGTTCGCATACATCATCAAAACAATCAATAATACTTACTGATGGTTTGGCTGCTTCATCAATTTTAATATCTACAATATATTTCATAATAATTACTTACTTATATAAATAAAAACCTATTGTAAACACAATAGGTTTAATATATTTATATAAATTTCCCCCTTTTTCTTTTTTCCAAAACCCCATTGCTTTTATGCTATATTTATACCATATTTCGGTCAAAAAGTCAAATTAGGCTTATATTAGTTAAACTTATGTACTAATTGATATTCCTTTTCTGAAACTAATCTATTTGATTTTATATATTCTAGTATGCTACTAAATGATCTACTGTTCTTATATATATCTTTATCCCATAAATACCATATATCAAAGGCAGTTGTTGCTTGAGCTAACATTTTTTGAATTTTTTTATTTTTAAATACAACATTGTTTTCTTGATCATCTAAGTTTCTATGTTCATTTCTGTCTTCATATACTTTTGATTGTAAATCTGCTTCTAATTTATCACACAAATGTGAGTATGCTGATTCTGATGTTTTTTCATCATCAAAATCTAATAACATTTTAAATAATTCATCATTTCCATTAAGATTTCCTAGTACATCTTTCATTGCTGCATGTTCAATCTTTTGTTTTTCTTCTCTAGTAACATTATCAAATGGAGTTAAATCTCCTATTTTAATTTCCCCAATTTCATGAATTAATAATGTTTGCAATACTTTATCTATATCTACTTTTTCTTCAAATTTATCTTCCATAGATAATGCTAATACCATTGTTCCATATACATGATCTGCAACTGATTCTCTTTTTCCGTTTACTGCCCAATGGTTATCATCCCAACCACTTCTTACTTTATTTTCTAATTTACTATTTTCATAATAAAATCTAAATATTTCTTGATATTTCTTATTTTCTTCTAATGTCCTTGGTGTGATAATACCATTTTTTATTGCAAGCTTATATATTTCATATTGACACTTATCTTTATTATTTATAATTAAATCATGTAATTTTAAATCTAATATTCTACATTTCATTGCAAAAATAGAATCAAATGTTGTCATTTTATTTTTTTCTTCTATTTCTTTATCATATTTTAATCCGTTTTTTAGATAATCACTACAATGAAAGTCATCATCAGTTAATGCTATGCCATCAAACATTATCATTCTTATAACTTTTGATATATCTTCAGATACATCAAACTCTTTATTGATTGCTAATGCTAGAATCATACTACTATATAAATGTTGTGCAATAGTTCTATCATCATCACCTATAATATCTCTTTTTAGTTCATTTCCTTTTAAGTAGAAATCTACTACTCTTTTACTCTCTTTACTACTCATAATACTACCTCAGTGTTATTATACATTTTTTAATTCAAAAGTAAATAAATTTACATTATTTTGTCTATATCTATTTTAGAGTAATTATTCATATTATTTATAACTAATGAACTTGTCGTAAGAAGCATACATGCAATTGAAAATGAATTATTTATCTCTTCAACTACAACTTTATATGAATCAATAATATTTTTAGTATCTATTTCTTTATGTCCTAGATTTTCTAATATTTTATTATAAGGACTTTCAAGTATCGATTTTATTAATAATGATATATCATCATTTTTATCTATTTTATTTGATATTTTTAATAGAGAAATCCCACATCCTTCAACAACTCCATACTTATATGAATTTATTGCGGTATTTAATGCATCTTCTATTCTTAATTTTCTATCTATTCTTTCAAGTTCAGTTAAACCATAACTATAAATTATTCCCATTTTACCATTTAATGAAGATATTCTTTTTTGTAAAAACTCTTTTTCAAATTCAAATTCTTCTTCATTCATTCTTATTTTTAAATAATTTATTCTTTCATTTAACCTATCTTTATTAATATTTTTATTTAAAATTATTGTGTTATCTTTTTCTATTATTATTTTATTAACTTCGCTATATTTATTAAATGAATTAGTGTAGTATTCTATATCTGTTAATACTGACTTAGCTCTATCACTTTTAAGTAATGTTTTAATTAAATATATTTTATTATTTGATATATTGTTATAATTATTTAATTCGTTAATTATTTCATTGTCATAATCTTCACAGAAAATAACTAGGTCTTTTTTGTTATTTAAATGTTTTTGTAATTCTTCTATATTACTTATATAGTCTTTTTCTATGTAAACTAATGGATTATTTAATTCTAATTTTGTAATATTCTCACCTATAGCTGACTCTATATGATATCCAAAATCTAATTTCATTCCATTAATTATTTCATAATCTATATTTTCTGATATTTTATCTTCTATTATTATATAGTTATCAAATCCAACTTTTTCATATAGTTCTGATATTATAAAGCCTATATTTTTATCTTTACTAGCGATTGACGAAACTTGTTTTATTTTGCTTTTAGATTTGCAAGTTTTCTTTTGCTTTTTTAAATTATCTATAATAAATTTTTTATATTCTAATATTGATTTATTTAGTATGATGGGATTTAATCCTTTGTTTATTAATTCTAAACCTCTTTTATATAGTTCGTATGTAAGCACTATAGTTGTAGTTGTTCCATCTCCGACTGTTTCATTGGTTTTTTTAGCTGCTTCTTTTATTAGATTTACTGCTATATTTTCTATTTCATCATCTAATTCTATTGATGAAGCTATTGTCACACCATCATTTGTTATATATGGTTTTCCATTATCTTTTGAAATAATAACATTTCTTCCATTTGGGCCTAATGTACAAGATACTGCTTTATATAGTTTTGTTATACCACTTAATAATTTTTCATTCATTTCTTCATCAAATATTACATTATTCATATATTAACCTCCAATAAATTTTTCCAATATTTTTTAGGCATAAAGTTTCTTTGACATCTTAAATTTTTTCTTTCTTTTATTGTTACTGCTTTTATAAAAGTTTTCCACATTTTTTCATATTCATCTTCACTATTTTTAAAATCTAATTTTATATCTTCTAATATTTTTGCCTCTTTTGTATCATAAAAAACTGCCTTATCTTTATTTTCATCATATATAATCCATTTCTCATTAGGAAGTCTATTTTTAAAATGTGCTATTAAAAGATATAATATGTCATTATCAGGATTTATCTTTGAAAAGTAAATTTCATTTTGTAACTTAGTAAATCTTACAAATCCTTTAAATTTATGTGCTTCACTTTTTATATTTTGAACCATTTTATTAAATCTAGTCACACATTCTATTTCATTATGATATATAATTTTATAACTATGCTTATAAGCTTGGAATAAATAATCATATATGATGTTAGCTTTATCTTTTTCTTTTGACAAGAAAGATACTAATATATTCTGATAAACAAAATTACTTATCTTTTTTATTATTGATTCTTTTACTATGTCACTTTTTTCATGATCTGTTTTTATTAAAATCGGTGTATCAATGATATTATCTATATATTCTTTTTCACTATATATTTTTAATGGATAAATATGACTTTTATATGTTACATATACTAATGTAAAAAATCCTTCGATTGTTCCATCATATAAATATATATCATCTGTATTTTTAAAATTATTCATTTTCAAATAAACTCAGTTGTTTAATATTCCCTTCTAATAATAATTGTCTATAAATAATATCTTTCCTAAATGCACCTGTTTTACTATAATATTTTCCATCACAAGTTATAAAATATTTAGCTCTTTTTAATACTACACCAATTCTTTTTAATGTATCAAAATCTAAATGTGTTACTTTTCTTGTCATAATTATTCTTTTAGCAGATTTAACTCCTATCCCAGGAACTCTTAATATATCTTTATAGTCTGCTTTATTTATTTCAATTGGGTAATTATCTATATTGTTTAGTGCATAGTTTGCTTTTGGATCTATAAGTAAATTAAAATTAGGATTATTAGGACTTAATAATTCATTTGCTTTAAATCCATAAAATCTAAGTAACCAATCAGCTTGATAAAGTCTATTTTCTCTTTTTAAAGGAGGTGTTTTTATAGAAGGCAAATTTCTATCGTTATTAACTGGTACATAAGCAGAATAATATACTCTTTTTAAATCAAATTTATTATATAATCCTTCTGTTAAATTTATTATTTGATAATCACTATCGTCACTTGCTCCGATTATCATTTGAGTTGATTGACCTGCTGGTACGAATTTTCTATTATTTTGTCTTTCACTTTTAATTTCGTTCATTGCTCCAAAGATACTATTACTCTTTTTATCAGGAGCAAGTAGTTTCAAATTATTATTAGATGGAAGTTCTATATTAGCACTCATTCTATCACTTAGTTTACCTAATTCATCTATTAAATATTTACTACTTCCTGGTATACATTTTGTATGAATATAACCATTAAAATTATACTTATTTCTAAGTAAATATATAGTTTCTATAATTAATTTCATTGTATAATCTGCATCTTTTATAATTGCTGAACTTAAAAATAATCCTTCTATATAATTTCTTTTGTAAAAATTAATTGTTAAATTTGCTATTTCTTCTGGTGTTAAAATTGCCCTTTTAATATTATTGCTTCTTCTATTAATGCAATATTTACAATCATAAATACAAGAATTTGTCATTAATATTTTTAGTAAAGAAACACATCTTCCATCACTTGTAAAACTATGACATATACCACTTATATGACCATTTCCTGTTCCTCCATCATTTTTTCTATCAGAACCACTTGAACTACATGAAGCATCATACTTTGCTGACTCTGCTAAAATTGATAATTTTTCTTCCAGTTTCATACTTTTTGCACCTCTATTTAATTTTAACATACAAAAATAATATATGCAAACAAATATTCGTTTTTTATACAAAAATAAAATGTAGTATTTAAACTACATTAATTTTATAAAAATATTGTCACAAATAAAGCAAATAAAACTATACTAATTATTATTGATAATATGTTGATAGCCGTATCTTTTAACTTAGTACATTTTTTTAATATTAGATTTATTAAATTAGTAATTAAAATATAATTGGAATCAAAAGTAATAATTGCAAGTAATATATCATATTCAGCTCCATATAATGTATTAAACTCTAAAATACTATCCGGCATCATATAATTGATTGTTATATAACCAAATATATATTTAAATATTATTGATGATATAATCATTGTTACAAAAAGAGTTACATCATTTATGACTATCTTTTTATCATAATGAATTTTATTTCTTTTAATATGATAAATTATTATTAGTATTAAAAGTAAAATTGCATCTACATATAAAGAATACTTATTAAATCCTTTTATTATATATCCACTAAATAATATTAAATAAAGTATTAAGCTTATTAATATTGTAATAAAAATCCTTTTTGACATTTTCATTTTTCATCATCCGTAAATCTTGTAGCTATATCATCAATTATTTCATCAAATGATTTATCTTTTATACTCTTTTTATTTTTAGTATTGTTGACTTTATTTTCACTTTTACTTTCAGTTACATATGATAAACCACTTCCAGGTAATGTTACAGTTTTTCTAACAGTTCCTTTTGCTGTTTTGCTCACTCTAACTCCCTTTGTTCCAACACTATATCCTATCCCACTTTTACTTAAATTTATTTTAATTCCTTTTCCTAAATTAAAACTTTTTCTAAATCTAAATCCCATAATTCACCACTATTTCTTTTTTAATAAATCTCTTATTTCTTCTAAAAGAATAACTTCATCACTCTTTTTTGGTGCTTCTTTCTTTTCTTCTTTTTTATGTTTATCTAGGAATTTGTTCATAATCTTTACAACCATAAAAATACAGAAAGCTATTATTAAGAAATTAATTATATTTTGTAAAAATGAACCATATTTAATAACTGAATCTCCAACTTTTATACTTAATGATGTAAAGTCATATCCACCTATTATTATTCCGATTAAAGGCATAATTATATCATTTACTAATGATGTTACAATTGTACTAAATGCACCACCAATAACAACACCTACAGCTAAATCTATAACATTTCCTCTTTTAATAAATGTTTTAAATTCTTCAAATAACCCTTTTGACTTATTTGCTAATTCTTTTATTTCTTTTTTATTTTTCATTATTACCACTCCATACTAAACACTTATTTTCTACTTTAAAACATTAATAGTGCTGTTGCACTTGATATAATTATTATACCTAATATTTGTTTCTTATTCAATTTTTCTTTCAAAAATATTACTGATAATAATATTGTTACCACTATACTTAACTTTTCTATTGTAAATACTACACTTGCTTCACCATTTTGTAGTGCTTTGAAATAAAATAGCCATGATAATGTATTTGTAATTCCTGAATAGATAACAATTCTTAAACCTTTCGAATCTAACTCTTTAATATCTTTGTATTTTTTTGTTATAAAGATTATAATAATTAGTATTATAAATACTACTATTGTTCTTATAAATGTTGCTAAGTAACTATTTATATTATTTAAACCTACTTTACTTATAATTGTAGTTGTACTTGTAAATATTGCTGTCAATATTGCATATATTATCCATTTATTATTAGTACTTTTTTCTTTTGGTTTGTTTATTGTAAGCATAGTACCAAATGATATTAATATAATTGATATAACTTTTATAGTAGTTATTTTTTCTTTTAAAAATATCGATGAAAGTATTAATGTTATTACAATGCTTGTTTTATCAATTGGTGTAACTTTACTAACATCACCAGCATCAAGTGCTTTAAAATAAAATATCCATAATAGGGTCGTTGATATTCCAGATAGAATTAAGAATATTATGGTTTTCATATTTAACTCTTTTATATCACTTATATTACCGCAAAATATAGTAACTACAAATGACAATAATAATATGACTAACGTTCTTATAGTGGTAAGTAATATTGAATCTGATTTATTTAATTTAGAAGAATATGATGCCAAAACAGAAGTTAGTCCAGAAAATATTGAAGAAGATACTGCATATATTATCCACATTTTTATTCACCTAATTATATTTTGGGCTATTTCTTGAAAAAAATGCTTAAATATGGTATAATATGCACTTGTAATGAGGGGGATTATTATAATGTTTGGAGAAGATTTAATACTTGGATATAAAAAATGTAGAATTGATGATAAACATAGACTATTTCTACCTAAGTTTTCCTTTTCTGAGAAAGGTGACTCTATCGCTATATCAGAAGATGAAAATGGAATCATACTATTAAGTAATATCATTTCATTAAAACAAAAAATTGCTAGTTTAGAAAAAAGTGTTGGTAGTAGTGAAAATATGAAATCACTAGAACTTCTTTATTTAAAACTTGAAAGATTATATGTTTCTTGTCTTGCCACTTCAAAAGTTGATTCACAAAGAAGAATGTTAATACCAGAAGGAGTATATGATAAACATAAAATCAATGACACAGTTATATTACAAGGATGTGGTGATCATTTAAAAGTATTTGACAATGAAGAATCGCACAATGAATATGTTAGAAAATTAAACAGCTCAAGAATTTAATCTTGGGTTGTTTTTTAGTGGAATGTTGTGGAATACAATCTATTAATAATTGATTAAATAATGTTATAATATTAATTAAGGAAGTGAAAGAATGTTTAAATATGAAAGTGATTCAAGAAAAGTAACTAAAGGTCAAACATTTGTTGCTTTAAAAGGTATGACAGTAGATGGTCATGATTATATAAATAATGCAATCGAAAATGGAGCTTCTGCTATAATATGTGAAAAAGATATAGATGTAAATGTTCCATATACTAAAGTAGAAAATACAGATACTTATTTAAGAAAAATATTAAATGATGAATATGGTAAAGATATAGATAAAATGAAATTAATAGGTGTTACTGGTACAAATGGTAAAACTACTAGTTGTTATTTAATATATCAAATGCTTAATAATCTTGGAATTGATACTGCTTATATAGGTACACTGGGTTATTATCATAAAGATGATTTTGTTGAACTTAATAATACAACACCTGATGTTTTAACAATTTATAAATTACTTTATAAAGCATATGAAAGTGGTGCTAAATCAGTAGTAATGGAAGTTAGCAGTCAAGCTTTATCTTATGATAGACTTACTAATATTAACTACTCTATTATAGGATTTACTAATTTAACTGAAGATCATTTAGATTATCATAAGACTATGGAAAATTATCTAAAAGCAAAATTATTAATTTTAGATCATTTAAAAGATAATGCTAAAATAATTGTAAATAGTGATGATGAAGTCCATAATAGTTTTAAAAAAGACGGACATGAATTTATTACTTTTGGATTTAACGGTGATTATAAAATAAATAATTTTGAAACTGATGCTGCAGAAACAAAATTGAATTTTAGTTATGATAGTAAAGAATATAATGTTGTTATTCCATTAACTAGTAAATTTAATGTTTATAATTATTTAACAATGTTATCAATTGTTAATCAATATGGATTTGAAATTGATGATATTATAAAAGAAACTGCTAATTTAAAAGCTCCTAAAGGTAGATGTGAAACATATAAAGTAAATGGTGGCTTTGCTATTGTTGATTATGCTCATACACCTGATGCTGTTGAAAAAGTCATCACAGCCTATAATGAACTTAAAAAAGGTAAAGTTATTACTATAGTTGGATGTGGTGGCGATAGAGATTCTAAAAAAAGACCTATAATGGGTAGAATAGCAACAGATTTATCAGATTATGTAATTTTCTCTAATGATAATCCTAGAACTGAAAATCCAGAAGATATTATGAGAGATATTCTAGCTGGAGTTAGTAAAGATAATTACGAGGTAATTCTTGATAGAAAAGAAGCTATCAAACACGGTATTGATATTATGAAACCAAATGATATACTTTTAATACTTGGTAAAGGTCATGAAAATTACCAAATAATTGGTAAAACTAAAGTACATCTTGATGATGCTGAAGAAGTTCTTAATTATAAAAAATAACTATATAATAAAAAACGATTAAAATAATATTTAATCGTTTTTTTCGATTTAGAAATGTGTATGTTATAATTTTAATTTTTTAATTTTACATTAGTTTTTTTAATTTGTTTCTATCTATATTCATTCCTCCTTCACTGTCTATAATGTTACTACCAGTATGTTAAAGAATTGTGAAAAAGAAATATAATTTATGTAAAATGTATGTTATTAGTAGAATTAATTATAAAAGATATCTATTGTATTTTTTAATAATATTGATTGTTTTTACAGCTTTTAATGAAGTTGTATTTGCTGATACTGGATTTGATGTTGACTTTGATCTTGATTCTGGAGGAAGTAGTTTATTTTTGTATTTAATTATGTATATTCTATTTAGTTTTGTAAGAGTATTTTCATTTAATACAACTATACTTCAATTTTTTGCTGTGATTACTACAGTAGGATTAGTTGTATTCTTATTTTTAGAATTATTTAATTTCAAAGTAACTAAAACAGTTAGTAATACTAAGCCAAAAGAAAAAACATATTCTATTATATATGAAGATGATATTTTAAAAGTTTATCCAAAGTTTAATAGAAAAAAATTCTTAAAAATGGCTAATACATATTATACAGAATTACAAACAACATGGATGAATTTCGATTATAATTAAATCATTAACTACAGATGAATTATATAAAACATATAAATCTGGTTTAGATACTTTAAAAGAAAAGAAACAAAAAAACATTATATCTGACATTAAGATTTACTGGATATTTTTTTCTAAAGTTGAAATAAGTGATAATAAAGTAAGTATTACTATAGCATATGATTTAGCTCAAAGAGATTATATAGTTAATGATAAAAATCTAATAGTTAGAGGTACTGGTAAGAGACAAGATATAGTAAGCTTAGTTACTTTTGTAAAGTCTGAAAGTAAAAAGAAATTAACAAAATGCCCTTCTTGTGGAGCTCCTATAAATAAAAATAATCAAAGTAATAAATGTAAATATTGTAATTCAACTATAGTTAATAATGATTATGATTGGGTTATATCTAAAAAAGAAATTGTTAAACAAAAAATTATTAGGGAGTAGTTATGATAAATGAAATTAAAAATTATGATCAATCATTTTTAGAAACAAATTTTTTATCTAATGTAGATCATATAATAATGCTTTTAATAAATGGAATAAGTGATAGAAATTTAAGTAATGTTAAACATTATTTACCTAGTAATATTTATAATAAATTTAATGATTTAATTAATGATTATAAAAACAAAAAGATTATTAGAAAATTTGATGAAGCTAATATTAAATCTAGTGAAATATTACATTATAGTATAAATAATGATATTATTAATATAAAAGTTAAAGTTATAACTAGATATATGGATTATTTTAATGATGAAAATGGTAATTATATTAATGGAGAAAATCAAAGAAGATTAGAAAATGAAAAAATAATTGTTGTTTCTAAAAGATTAAATAATATTGAAATTGATGGAATAATTAGATGTAAAAATTGTGGTCATTCATTAGATATTAGTTCTTCTAATATATGTAATTATTGTAAAGAAACATTTGATATGATAGATTATAGCTATATTATTAGTGAAATTGATTTATTTTAAATTAAAAGGTGTAAGTTTTGTCTTACACCTTTTACCATTTCCAATTTTTTATTTCTGGCATATCTTCGCCATATTCTTTTATATATTCTTTGTGTTCAATAAGTTTATTTTTACACCATTCATTTAATGATGATGATTTGTCACCTAGTTTATCCAAATATTTTAGTGCATCAATTACTAAATTATATCTATCTAATTTATTTTGAACTTTCATATCAAATGTTGTTGTGATTGTTCCTTCTTCTAAATATCCGTGAACATGCATATTTTGATTGTGTCTTTTATATGTTAATTCATGTATAAGATTTGGATAACCATGGAAAGCAAATATTATTGGTTTATCTTTTGTGAATAAATTGTCATATTCACTATCTTCTAGTCCATGTGGATGATTTTCATTACTTTGTAATTTCATTAAATCAACTACATTAATAAATCTTATTTTCAAATCACTAAAATTTTCTCTTAATATTTTAGTAGCAGCTAGTGCTTCAACTGTTGGTGTTTCTCCGGCACAAGCCATTATTAAGTCTGGTTCACTACCTTCATCGTTACTAGCAAAATCCCATATTCCAAGTCCTTTTGTACAATGTTTAATCGCTTCAGGCATATTTAACCATTGAGGTCTTGGATGTTTTGATGCAACTATTACATTAATATAATTTTTGCTTCTGATACAATGATCAAAGCAAGATATTAATGTATTAGTATCTGGTGGTAAATATATTCTTACAGTATCTGCTTTTTTAGTAACAATATGGTTTAAGAATCCTGGATCTTGATGAGTAAATCCATTATGATCTTGTTGCCATACATATGAACTTAAAATATAGTTTAGAGATGAAATATCCCTTCTCCAAGGTAAGTCTTTTGTTACTTTTAACCATTTAGCATGTTGACTTGCCATTGAATCTACAATTCTTATAAATGCTTCATAACTATGTATAAAACCATGTCTTCCTGTTAAAAGATACCCTTCTAACATGCCTTCACATAAATGTTCAGATAATATAGAATCAATAACTCTTCCATATGGACTAATGAATTCATCATTATCATATTTTATTCCATTCCATTGTCTATTTGTTACTTCAAATATATGATTTAATCTATTTGAAAGAGCCTCATCTGGACCAAATATTCTAAAATTCTTTTTATTTTCATTTAATTTTATAATATCTCTTATAAAGTAACCAAGTTCCATCATATCTTGACTAATTGTTTCACCTGGTTTTTTGACTTCTACACCATAACCTCTAAAATCAGGTATATTTAACTCTTCTAATAAAAGACCACCATTAGCATGAGGATTCATTCCCATTCTATGATTTCCTTTTGGAGCTAACTCTTTTAATTCTTTCTTTAATGTACCATTTTCATCAAATAATTCATCTGGTTTATAGCTCCTTAACCATGCTTCTAATATTTCTAAGTTTTCTGGATGTTCTTTATTTACCACTACTGGTATTTGATGACTTCTAAATGTTCCTTCCACTGGTAAGTCATTTATAAATTTAGGGCCACCCCATCCTTTTGGAGTTTTTAATATAATCATTGGAAAAGTAGCTCTTTTATTTAATCTAGTTTTATTTTTAATAATTTTTATTTCTTCTATACATCTATCTAATGTTTTTGCCATTAACTCATGTATTTTAGCTGTTGAAGATGCTTCTACTATGTATGGATTCCATCCACAACCTTCAAAATATTTAATAAGTTCTTCTTCTGGTATTCTTGAATACACAGTTGGATTTGCTATTTTATATCCATTTAAATGTAAAATAGGAAGGACTACTCCATCAGTTAGTGGATTTATTATTTTATTTAAATGCCATGATGCTGCTAAAGGTCCTGTTTCAGCTTCTCCATCACCTACTACACAAGCAGCTATTAAATCTGGATTATCTAGAACTGCTCCAAATGCATGAGACAATGAATATCCAAGTTCTCCACCTTCATTAATGCTTCCTGGTGTTTCAGGTGCTACATGTGAGCTTATTCCTCCTGGAAAACTAAATTGTTTAAATAATTTTTTCATTCCAGCAGAATCTTCTGTAATACTTGGATATATTTCACTATAACTTCCTTCCAAATAAGTATTTGCCACCATAGCTTGACCACCATGTCCTGGTCCTGAAATATATATCATATCTAAATTATATTTTTTAATTATTCTATTTAAATGAACATATACAAAATTTTGTCCTGGAGCTGTACCCCAATGACCTACTACATTTGGTTTAATTTGTTCTAATGTAAGTGGTTCTCTTAAAAGAGGATTATCTTTTAAATAAAGTTGACCAACTGAAAGATAATTAGCAGCTCTTAAATATGCATCTATATTTTTTAATTCTTTATCACTTAGTGTTTTCATCTTGCCTCCTATTATATATTTTACAATATTTATTTTCAAAAAAAAAGGTATTGTTATTTGTTTTACAATACACTTTCGCATAAATCTTCATACTTACTTCCATGAGGTGTTATTATGAATTGTCTTGTATCCTCATCAATCATTTTGATTTTTATATCAAGTCTATTTTTAGGTAAGATGTCTTCAATTAAATCAGCCCATTCTATGATGCATACTCCTCTTTTGGTAAAGTATTCTTCTATTCCTATATCTTGTTTTGTATCACTTAAACGATATACATCCATATGAAATAGTTTCATTTCACCTTTATCATATTCTTTAATAATATTAAATGTAGGAGATGTAATGTTTTCATTAATTCCTAGTGCCAATGCAAAAGCTTTAGTGAAAACAGTTTTTCCACTTCCTAAGTCTCCAATAAGACAAATAACCATATTTGGAAATTTTTCTGATTCAATATTTTGTGCTAATTCCATAGTTTCATCTTCAGAATAAGTTGTTATCTTGTATTGCATTTATATCACCATATTAATTGTAACATTAAAAAATAAATATATACAATACTTTTTACTCATTTTACATTATTATTATATTTGTCTATACAATGGTTAAATTTATTACATACAATAGTCTAGGAGGAAATGATAAAATGTTATTTGATGAAACAAACAATCACTATGATGTAGTGTCTAATGAAAGTTCATATGAATATGAATATGATATAGATAAGTTAGTTAATAAGAATAGTTATAATGATGTAGATATTAATATTGATAGTATTAATTTTAATAGAGACAGCAGTTTATACTCACCTATGGAAGGTTTTAATAAAGGTAATATGTTTAGTAATTTATACTCAAAGTATAAAAATCATGTATATAAATTAAGAGTAAATAGTAAAAAAGATGAATTATTATATAATATTCAAATGTATAGTTTTGCTATGAAAGATATGAATCTTTATTTAGATGTTTATCCTAATGATAAAAAAATATTAAATAGTTTTCACGATTATAGAAAAAAATATGAAGCATTGAAAAAACAATATGAAAATGAATATGGCCCATTATGCATGAGTAATGTTGTTAATACTGATAAATGGACTTGGGTTAGTAATCCTTGGCCTTGGGATAAGGGAGGTAATAATTAATGTTTAAATACGAAAAAACTTTAGAATATCCAATTAACATAAGAAAAAAAGATTTGAAAATGGCTAAACTTTTAGTAGCACAATTTGGTGGCCCTGATGGAGAACTTGGTGCTTCGCTTAGATATTTAACTCAAAGATTTAGTATGCCAGACGACAGAGGTAAAGCTTTACTTTCGGATATTGGTACAGAAGAACTTGGACATGTTGAGATGATCTGTACTATGATACATCAACTTATTGAAGGAGCTTCAATAGATGAAATTAAGGCAGCTGGTTTAGATGCTTGGTATACAGAACATAATAAAGGTGTGTATCCAATGGATGCTAGTGGTGTTCCATTTACAGCTGCTTATATTGCTTCGACTGGAAATCCTATTGTAGATTTACAAGAAGATTTAGCTGCCGAAGAAAAAGCAAGAGCGACATATGAGAACTTAATGGATTTAACCAATGATGAAAGTTTACTTGCTCCACTTAGTTTTTTAAGACAAAGAGAAGTAGTTCACTATACTAGATTTAAAGAACTGCTTGAATACTATAAACAAAAAGGATATTAATTTTTATTATTAAACTTCACTATTGTGAGGTTTTTTATATGTTTCTATTTTTAAATATCTTAATGCCTAAATATGTAAAAACAATACTATAAATTATTATAATTATTATTCCTCTATTTAATGATAATGCTACATTATATTCTTCGTTTATCATATCAATCATACCGGTTTTAAACAGTGTTAAATCTAAATATGGTATAAATGTATATTTAATTATAGTTATATTCTTTTTTAAGAATAATTCTGTTATTGTAAGTCCAAATGTTAAAAATAATATTGGTATACTTGATGTTATACTTTGATTTTTTATTATTGTGCTTAGAAATATAATTATTGTAGATATTAATATTAGAGATACACTAGTTATTAAGAAGTTATCAACATTGTTAATATTTTTGTTTATTAAAAAGTAAAATAATATAGTATATATTAACATTTCTACAATATATATGATAATTGTTGACAATTTTGATAAATATATTTTATATCTATTCACAGGTTTTGTTAAATAAAACCTAAATGTTCCATTTTCTATCTCGTTTGACATTATTCCACTAAATAAAATTGTTATTATTATTCCAATAAATGGTATCATTGTTAATAAGTTATCTTCGTTTAGACTTTTATTGTTAATAAAATAATTCAATGTTAATACGATTGTTAATACTATGAATGATATTATTTGTTTTTTAATACCTATTTTAATAAATTCATTTTTAATTAGTTTCATTATTATTACCTATCATATCAAAAAATTCTTCTTCAAGTGTTTTAGTATTTTCACTTATTCTATAAACATTAATATCATTTAACACTAATTCTCTATTTATTTTACCTATTGTTTCATCATTTTCATATACTTCTAAATTTTCATTTACACAATAATCATTTAGTAATATTTTAGCCTTAGTATAATCATCTACTTCAAATAATACATTTCTTTTATCACTATTTTCTTTTACTTTTATTTTTTGAATTTTACCATTATCAATAAATATTATTTTATTACATATATCTTCTATTTCTTTTAACATATGACTAGATATTATAATAGTAGTATCTTTTAATCCTATTAAGATATCCATTATCTTTTTTATTCCTTCTCTATCTAAACCGTTTGTTGGTTCATCTAATATTAATATTTTAGGTTTATTTATAAGAGAAGAAGCGATAGCTAATCTTTCTTTCATACCTAAAGAGTATGTTTTAAATTTTTTGCCTAAATATTTTTCCATCTCAACAATTTTTACTATTTCCTCAATAGTTCCTTCATCAACACCTTTAAACATTGTTTTAAATAATTTTAAATTCTTTTTACCTGTTAATGTTTTATACATATCTGGTGTTTCAATTATTGTTCCGACTAAGGACATTGCTTTTTCATAATCATATTTCAGATCATAATCATAGTAAATTATTTCTCCCTCGTCTATTGTGTAAAGACCAGTCATTAATTTTAATAATGTCGATTTACCAGCCCCATTTTTACCAACTAATCCTATTATTTCCCCTTCATATGCATCAAAGTTAATATCTTCTAATATTCTTTTTCCTCCAAGTGTTTTACCAATATTTCTCACAGTAATAGATTTTTTCATATATTCCTCCTTTGTTTAAAAAAGAGTATATACATTTTTGGAAGTGTATGCAAATTGGTAAAATTAAATTTTCATGATATTTTTGATATGTAAAAAATAATTTTCTCTTAGTGAATTTTTGATTTTTAATTAACATTTTTACACTGATTTTTTAATAATTACATAAAATAAAAAAACTTACAATAGTAAGTTTTAAATATCATCTAGATCAACATTTTCTTCTGCGATTAAATCTTTAAATTGTTCTTTAAATTGAGCAATAGCTTTTACTTTAGCATCTTCATAAACAACTTTTGTTCTGCATATAGCTTTATAGAAGTGTTTAATTTTAACTGTATCACTATTTTCATATAAAGCCATTGAGAATGCACTCATAACTATTGTTAATGCTATATCAGGATATCTGTTACCTATTTCATATATTCTTTTATATTCATCAGTCATATCAACTATGAATTTAAATACTTTTTCACGAATAAAGTCTGTATATCCAATTTTAATGCCTGTTCTTTTTTCATATTTTGGATATGTTCCCATTAGAATTTCAACACATTGTTCTTCTGTTGGTTCTGCAACATCAACTTTTAAAAATCTTCTTAGGAATGCTCTATCTCTTAAAATATATGCTTCATATTCTTCATATGTAGTAGCACCAATCATTTTAATATCTCCACGGTCTAGACCTGGCTTTAACATGTTGGCAAAGTCTATACTCATGTTAGAAGTATTTCTATTAACAAGTAAGTGTACTTCATCTATAAATAATAATATATTCTTTTTAGTTTTAAGTTCATCTACTAACAATTGTAATCTATTTTCAGTTTGACCATCTTCCATTTTAGTCTCACCAAGTAAACTTGTTATATTTACTTTAATTAATTGATATGGTTTTAATGCATTTGGTATATTACCTGTAACCATCCTATAACCAATACCTTCAACAATTGCTGTTTTACCTACACCAGCTTTACCTACTAATAAGGCACTTTTTTCAGGTGTTAGTAATATTTCTATAGTTTGTTCTATTTCTTTATCTCTACCAATGGCTGGATTTGTTACATATTCTTTTTTGCTTAGATTTTCTCCATAAGTATCTAGGATACTTAGTTTTCTAACCCTTTCTTCAGCAGCTGAAAGAGGTTTATTTTCTCCTAAATCTACAAATTCCATTTTATCATTCATACTATTTACCTCTTTTTTCATACTAATTTTATCAATTTTTATAATAAAAGTCTATATTTTTGTTGACAATTATAATTTCTTAAT
>CAKOKV010000003.1 GCA_934095805.1 uncultured Bacilli bacterium
TTTTCAAGAATAACATCTCTATCAATAGTGTCTCCTACTGAAAGATTCAACATTTTATTAACATATTCTTCTTTTTCACCAATACTATATATACAAGAAACACTTGATACAATAATAGTATCTCTTCTATCTATAATAGCCGCAACTGCTGCATGTCTAAGTTCATCAATCTCATCATTAATAGATGAATCCTTTTCTATATATAAATCTTTACTTGGTACATAAGCTTCTGGTTGATAATAATCGTAATATGAAACAAAATATTCAACCTTATTCTCTGGAAATAACTCTTTAAATTCAGCATATAATTGTCCAGCAAGTGTTTTATTATGAGCAAGTATTAATGTTGGCTTATTAGTTTCTGCGATAATATTAGCAATAGTAAATGTTTTACCAGTGCCAGTAGCTCCAAGCAAAACTTGATTCTTTTTTCCTTCATTTAATCCATCTACAAGTTCCTTAATTGCTTCTGGTTGATCCCCACTAGGTTTATAGTTACTTACAAGTTTAAACATAATATCACCCTTCACATATTATACTACTATTTTTCCCACAAATACAATATATATTACAAACTGTTGTTTGTCAATAATAAATAGTTATAACATCTTACCAGTTAATGGATCAAGTGGTGTATTATATTTATCATATATTCTAGATACTTTTTCCATTTCAGTATTAACTAAATCCATACTATAACCTTCTGCTTGTCTAACATTTTTTATAATTTCCATTAATTGTTCTTTAGGAATTCTTTTAGCTTTAAACATATTTAACATTTCTACTTCACTTTTTCCTTCAAACATATTACGAAAATCATAATTAAATATTTCTTTATCTCTCATTTCTTGAGGTAATGTACCATCTTTTGAAGATTCACTAGAATTAGAAACAGTCACAATTGCTCTATCTATAGATTTATCACTTACATCTTTATTTAAATATGATAAATCTCCTTTAAAAAAACTAATATCAGAATCATGGTCAAATACAGCTTTATAATCACTAAATGGAATCATAAAATATCTATATAAATCAAGAGCTGTATAATCTTTATCAATAACTTCATTGCCTCTACTTTTTACACTATCCCATGTAGGATCTAAAGCATAAATTCCTTTTATACCATACTTCTCATCTTCTACATAAGCCATTGATCTACTATGATAACCAAGTAATGTTTTATCATCGTCTTCATAACAAGTAACACCAAACTCACCTATATTAATATTAGGATCTAATTCTCTAAATATTTCTTCAAGCATATTTGTATATCCAGCACAAACAATATGACCAGTCTTTATTATTTTAGTTGGATTTCTTGATTCATCAGTGTTAACTGGCGACTCATTATAACTAAATGTTTTTAATATATCATAAGCAAAAGCTAATTTTTCTACTGGAGACAATGGATAATCATTAATAATATTTCTATACCATTTCATTGATTCAACAAGACTTCTAAAATCTTCCCAATTCGACATATTCATATATTTTTCCCTTACACTAAGAGAAACTTTTTCATTAAGTTTATCTAATCTAGAATAATCTCTATCTATATAATTAAATGGCTCTTTATAATTAATAGACAAATTCATAATAATACTTTCTACTTTTAAACCCCTTTTAACAAAAAAATCATATAAATCATTTGCTATATCAACATTACTATCTTCAATATTAATATTAACTATTCCATCAATAATATTAAAAGAATATTTAGCATTATCACAATTTACTTCAACAAGTCTATCACAAGTTTGCATATCTTCATCAAAAGAATCAAATATCTTTTCAAGACCCTGAATTGTTAATTTACCAGCTGTTACCTTAATATTTCTACTCTTTTCAGATTCTTTTGATGACATAAGTAAATCAAAATCAGGATTCAAAGACGGCAAATTACTTTGTTTCAATTTAATATTTTCATAAAAACCATAAGTTTCTCCATCTTTTTCTATTTTAATATATTTTGGATTATTTTTACTTTCAAAAGGAAAAAATCCCACTTCAACATTTTCTAAAGATGTTTGTTCTGAAAGAAAATCAAGTTCTTCAAGAGATAAAGAACCATAATTATTAATATTTAAACTTTTTAAATTCGGTAATTCTTTTAAAAATTCAAAATTATCCTTTAAAAAAGTGCTCGGTAAAGAAAGTTCACTTACATTTCTAGATATATGTGATGTTAAACCTTCTTTAAATCTATCAAAATCATACAAATAAGTAACTATATCATTTTCACACTGAACATTGTATTGAGGAGTCTTTTCACCCTTTACATAACTCAAAATATTACTAGTCTCTATTCCTATTTTTTTTAATGTAAGCTTAGAATCACAACTTTCTACAAACTTATATATATCTTCAAAATTATTACTATCATAAAAACTTGAACTAAAATTCTTTTCTATTATCTCTTCAATTGTCATATATCTCACCATATTAATTTTAACATAAAAAAAGTAAACTTCATATATAAGTTTACTTTGGACAACTAGTAAGAGTTAAAGGTATTTTATAAGTAATAGTTTTACCATCTTTACTTGCTAATATTTCTATATATAAATCATTACTACTAAAGGTTTTACAACTAGATTCATAATTATCAACTGCAAATTCCAATTCACTTAAATAATCGTCTAATGTAATTGATTTCTTACTTTCACTCTTATATTCATCTATCTTCTTAATAATATTATTATGACTTTCATATAAAGTGCCACTAATAGAGTCATATAAAACTTTATCTTCTTTACCACAATATTTAATATTAGATACATATATAGATGATTTATCTTTATTATAAGATATGCTTCCTTTAATAGTAAAATCATCACATGTAGTAGTTAATGTTTTAAATTCAAAATCTTCATTATGAGTAAATATTATAATAAGTAAAATTATAAATAAAACTATAACAAAACCAATAATAAAATAATATGATTTTACTTTTTTCTTATTTTCTTCTCCATCAAGTAAATCATTTATATCAATATTAAAATCTTTACTCATTTGTTTAAGTATAGATATATCAGGAATATTCTTACCATTTTCCCATTTACTAACAGCTTGATAAGTAACATTATATTTATTAGCTAAGTCAGCTTGTGTTAAATTATTATTTTTTCTAAGTTCTCTAATAAATTTTCCAATCTTTTCTTGATTCATATTTACTCCTTAAAAATATTATAACATAAAAAGAAATACTTTCGTATTTCTAATTTAATTCATCTAAAAGTTCAATATTATTTTCTATTTCATCTATGTAATTATTACCTATTTTATTAATAAGATTATTTATTTTATTAATAAATTCATCATTAGAACAAATAAATATCATAACTTGTCTTTCAAATATATCTTCTACATCTTCAAAACCAAGTTGATAAAAATAATATATATTTTTTATTACATCATCTTTATTATATATTATTTCAGAAAGTATATCATTTCCATATATTTCTCTTATTTTATCATAATCAATATTCATAATTTACTCCGTACTCTTTTTTAATTGTTTTTGATTATTTTTTAACTTTTCATAATTTCTTCTTGTTTTACCAAATATAATATTAAATTTACCATTAACTATTAAATCTTCACCAATAGATTCTATATATTCTTTTCTTTCAATTATTTCTTCTAATCTTAAGCTAAGTATTGATGAACTATTAATTACATATGGAAGTAAACCTTCTTTTTTTAAATATGGTAAAACAGTTTTTAAATAGCTTACCCTTTTACTTATTATTAAATCTGTAACATATTCTATGCCATAATTATCTTTTACATAATCAATTGATTCTAGTATAAATTTAGATTTCATAACAAACATACTTCCACTAATTTTTAGATTATATTGTTTACATATTTCTAATATTTGTTTCACTTCACTAGGTTTCTTACAAAACATACTATCTATCGGTGAAACATTAAACTGATTACATATTTCTACAATATCTTTTACTTCTTTTGCTGTTCTTTGGAATATTGTTCCCTTTAGTTTAATCCCATATTTTCTACATACAACTATTAAATCTAATATTTCTTCTTTAGTTCTTCTAAATATATTACCTTCAGGCTTAATTCCATTATTTTTACATAAATCAATAACACTGATTATATCTTCAATAGGTCTTTGTATTAAAATACCTTTAAGTTCAATATTATTTTCTTTACATAAATAAATTACTTTTTCTAAACTATCAACAGATGCTTGAAAAACTGCTCCTTCTGGCTCTATATCATATTTTCTACATAACAAGATTATTTTTTCTACTTCACTTGAACTACCTAAAAAAACAGTACTTGTTACTTTAACATTATATTTTTTACAAATATCAATAGTTCTTTGAATTTCAGCTGAAGTTTTTGAAAAAACACTTCCTTTTGGTTTAATATTATGTTCTTTACATAAATTAATAATCTTTTCAATTTCTAAAGGACTTCTTAAAAATATCGTACCTCTTGGTTCTATACTATTTTCTTTACATATTTCAAATATTTTCTCAAGTTCTTTTGCATTTCTTAAAAACATAGTGCCTTCAGGTTTAATACCATATTTTTTACAAGTAATAACTATATCTTCTAAATCTCTAGGTGATGATTTAAAAACACTTCTAACAATATTAATACCATTTTCTCTACATATAAGTATATCCTTTTCAATATCATTAACACTTAAAGAAGATATAGCAGCAGATATTATTAATCCTTCATCATCAAGCATACCCTCTATTGCCTTAATTCTATCAACTGGCACTCTTAATATAGATGTTATTTTACTTAAACACTTTTTACCATATTTATTTAAAACATATTCATAAGTTTTCTTTAATTCATTAGGATCAACTCCTAACATATGAAGAGTTGAAACAACATCTTTATTTTTAATAACAGAATTCTTTAAAAAGTTATAATTTTCTTTAACACTAAATAAATCAGAATATAAAATACTAGGACATTTTTCAATATTTCTAGCTGAAACATTAAGCTCGCCTATTAAATAATCAAGCATATTTTTAATATCAAAATATTCACCTCTTGATAATATTTTTTGATTATTCTTTAATACCTTTTTAGGATCAACTCCATATTCATTTAACAACTCACTTAAATCAACCGCATCAATCATAACTTACTCCATATTCATTTTTAATTGTTTTTGATTATTTTTTAACTTTTCATAATTTCTTCTTGTTTTACCAAATATAATATTAAATTTACCATTAACTATTAAATCTTCACCAATAGATTCTATATATTCTTTTCTTTCAATTATTTCATCTAATCTTAAATCTAATATTGATGAACTATTTATAATATAAGGAAGCAATCCTTCTTTTTCAAGATAAGGTAAAACTACTTTAAGATGTTCAACATTCTTACTTAATATTAAACTTGTTAAATATTGTTCTCCATAAGTATTTTTAACATAATCAATTGTTTTAGATAACTTTGAAGGTTTAACTTTAAATATACTACCAGAAATTTCTATATTGTTTTCCCTACACAATCTTAAAGTTTCTTCAAGTTCACTAGCAGTTCTTCTAAAAACAGAACCTTCTTTCTTTAAACCATATTTCTCACATACTTTAATTGTATCTTCTAAATCTTTTGATGATCTTTGAAATACTACCCCATATGGAACAACTCCATATCTATCACATATTTCTTTTATTCTTATTACTTCATCACATGTTTTATCAAATATAGTTCCCTCTAATTTAATTCCAAATTCATTAGTTATAGAAATTAATCTTCTTAATTTATCTGGAGAACATTTAAAAGTATTTCCTTCTGGTTTAATTCCATTTTCTCTACATATATCCAATAATTCTAAAATCTCATCCTCAGTTCTTTTAAATATCATTCCTTGTGGTTTTAAATTATATTTAGCACACAATAATAATATATTTTCAAGTTCAGGAGCAGTTTTTAAAAATACTGAACCTTCCGCTTTAATACCATATTTTTTACAAACTTCAATAATATCAACTATTTCATCTTTAGTTCGTAAAAATATCATTCCTTCTGGCTTTATTCCTACATTTTTACATAATTCAAAAATACCTTCTACTTCTTCTGGAGTTCTTCTAAATACCATTCCGTCCGCAACAACACCATACTTATCACAAATAGACTTTATTGAAGATATTTCATCTTTAGTTCTTAAGAATATATCACCTTCACATTTTATACCAAGTTTTCTACATAATAATATTACTTGTTCTAAATCACGAGGTTTCTTTAAGAAAACAGTTCCTCCAACATTAACACCATATTTATCACAAATTTGTTTCATAGATTTTATTTCATCAAATTTTCTTTGAAATATCGTACCCTCAGGTTTAATACCATTATCAAGACAATAAATAACTATATCTTCAAGTTCACTAGCCTTTCTAAGTAAAACATTCTTAGTCATTCTAATATTATATTTTTTACAAACAGAAACTATTTTCTCTATTTCATCAGCTGTTTTATAAAAAGCAATACCTACTGGTTTAATACCATATTTTAAACAAGTATTAATTATTTCTTCTATTTCAACAGCTGGTCTTCTATAAACATTACCATTAGGTTTTATACCATACTTATCACATAATAATTTAATCTCTTCTATTTCAGAAGCTTCTCTTTGAAATACAGAACCAGTTATTTTAATTCCATGTTTCTTACATACATCTATAATTTCACTAACAGAATCAGCAGATCTTAAAAATATGTTTCCTTCTGGTTTTACCCTGTTTTTTCTACACATAATTATTATTTTCTCTACTTCATCTGCAGTTCTTTGAAATACTGTTCCCTCTGGTTTTATTTCATACTTTTTACATACATTAATAATATCTTGAATTTCATTTTCTTTTTTTCTAAATATTATTCCTCTTAAAGGTATTCCATTTTTATTACACAAATCAATAGTTTTCTTCATTTCATCTATACTTAAACTAGAAATAGATGCTGATAAAACTAATGACTTATCATCAAGTAACTCTTCAACTTTCTTAATTCTTCCGACAGATATTTTTAATACAGAAGCTGTTTTTTTAACAAGCTTAATACTATAGTTTTCTCTTAAATATTCAAAAGTTCTTTTTAATTCATCAGAATCAGTATTTAATATATGTAAAGTTCTTATTATTTCAAAAGGTTTAAAACCATTATCAATTAAATATTTATAATTTTCTCTTAAATTATTAACACCATAATACAATACACTAGGAGTTTTTAAAATATTTCTAGGTGACACAGAAAGTTCATCTATTAAGAAATCTAATGCTAAAACCACATCATCATACTTACATCTAGCTACAACTTTCGGATTATTTTTAATAAATGTTTTACCATCTATACCATATCTATTTAATAATTTTTCTAACATTAATTCATTTGTCATTATTTACCCACTCTTTGTATTTTCAATGTTTTATAATTATTACTTTTCTTTTGTATTTTTCTAACATATGGTTTAAACATTTTCTTAACATGATAATTTATTATACTAGTAATATCAAACTTCTCACCATAACTATATCCAAAATGATTAGTAATTGGTCTTACATATACACTTTCAATAATACCAGTTCTTTCATTATAACTATATACAAGTTCGTAACCTTGATATTCATATAAAATACCATCTACATTTTCACCATCACTAATATATCTAAATACAGGTTTACCATAGCTAACAAATTCATTTAATGATAGCATATCATTATCTTTAGACATCTCCTCAGATGAAGACATAACCACATTAGAATCTTCATCAACAGATAAAAACTCATCATTAGAAGATTTTAATACAAAAGGATCATTCTCTAATCTATCATTTGCTTTAATATAAACAGAAAAACTTTGATTATCAAGTAAAGATAAAATCATTTTATCCTTAACAGGATCAGTAAAAGTAATATTTTCAAGAATAGAGATATCTTCTAAACTATATTTACCATCAAGAGCCATTTTAATTAAATTATCACATTTATCAGTCATCTTTCTTACATAATTTAAATCAGCAGACTTAAGATTAGTTTTACATCTTATACTAGCCATACTTGATTTTAATTTTAAATAATTTTGTATCTTTTTAATCGCAACTATTTCATCTTGTTTACTGTATACAGAATTTATAATTTTATCCCTAACAGTATCAAAATTACCAATAAATATGGAATCATTTAATTTAGATAATAATTTACATTTTAAAGTACCATTATCAGTATAACTACCAGGTAACTTACTAATTAATTTTTTTATTTTAAAATATTCAAGATTAACACTTTCAAAATACTTTTGTACACTTCTTAAATAAGATACAAAACAATTAACAGTATCTTCTTCTAAAACTGCAGATAATTTATAATTATGAAGTCTATCTTTAACATCATCAATAACATTATCTAAATAAGGTGATGATAAAACTGAATCAAATGGTGAAAAATATGTATATAAGATACCATTTATTCTATTTTCAACTGTATGGTCATAAGATAATTGTAATCCATTTAAACTAGCAATAAATTCATCACAAGAACAATCATAATTAAGCTTATTAAAATAATTACTAGGAATTCTATTTCTAACTCTAAAATCAGTTTCATATTTTTGATAACAATCATAAACAGAAGTATTAAATACTTTAATCATCTTATCTAGTTCACTATCATCATTACATCTATCTATAAAAACAACACTTGAAAAAATATCAACTATTTGTCTTTTTAAAGTTGAATCCTTACAATTCTCAAATCTACTTTTCATTTCACTTAAAACAGTACTTTTTCTATTAATAAAATCAGTATTATCCAAACTAGATTTTAATACAGCATAAGCTTCATTTAATAATGTTGCTTTTTTGTTATAAAATTCTATACTTTTTTCATCTTCAGATATGTGCATATCAGGATGACATTCCTTAATTAATTTTCTATATTTAGATGTTAATTCTTCCATAGTAAAAGGTTTATTAAGATCCATTTTTAACATCAATCTTGCTTGTTTATTTGTCATTATAACCAATCCCCCATATAAACTTAGTACATTATATCATATTTGATACACAAAGTCAATTAAAAAGAGTATTATCTAATACTCTTAGTCAATGTTTTACCTTTTTCTAATGAAATTATATCATCAATATTACCAGTACATTTAAAATAACAATAACCACTAGAAACAGCAGTTTCAATATCATCAAATTCATCACATAAAATATTATCTTCTATATCTATACAATAACAAATCCATTTATTCTTAGAATTTTTATATCCATTTTCTTCTAAATAAGCTAAATATTCAAAATTATCATTCATATTAGCAAGATCATTATCAATTATTAAATTTAATCTTTTGGTACTAAGACTATAGTATTTAGTTCTATCAAAAACTAAATCTCCTTCTTTCTTCTCTTCATATTCAGAAGTAAAGTATCTTTTAACAGTAACATCATCTATAGAACATTCATACAAATGAGAATGATTAGCAGTTTCACTACATTTAACTTTTTTAGCACAACCACTCATATTTAATACTGTTAACATTGCCATTAAAAAACAAGTAGCTTTTATTCTATCTTTCATATTAACACCCCTAAATCAGTACTGCATATTATAACATTAAAAAAGAGCTTAGTAAACAACCAACTCATTTTCAATAGTATTATAAGCTTTAGTAAAATCAACACCATCAATACTTAAATATTCATTAATACTTTTACCATTAGCTGTAAAATATATATCATATTCTTTAATATTCTTTCTAATAGTATATGCTAAACTATTTAACATAAATAATCTAAGCTCATTATCATCTTTAAAAGTAAAATTTTTACTCTTAACATTACCTAAACCCTTAACAAAATCAGAATTACCTAAAAAATTAACATATAAAACATTTTCACTTGGTTCACTAGTTTCTAAATAAAAATTAGCTCCACTCCAAAAAGATAAAGCATTAGCAAGTTTACTTATATTTAAATTCTTATCATATTCATATTTCATTTCCTTAATTTCACTCTTACTAACAACACCATATATACTAATTACTTTCTCACTACTTTCACAACCACTTAAAGTAAAAATCATAACAATTGACATTAATAATAACAATAGTTTTTTCATATCTACCTCCATATTTATATTAACACATTTTATAAATTAAAAAAACAGTTTTCACTGTTTATTCACTAGATAATCTGTATTAACACTTTTATCAATTTCATTATTTATTTCTTCTTCATCAACTATAATATCATAATCATCTTCATTATTAGAAACAGGAATCTTTATCTTTTCATCTCCTACTATCTCTATACCAAGTTCCTTAGATATTGTATATTTAATAGTTTTATCTTCATTACTAACATCTACACAAGTAGGATTCTTAAGACTTCTTATTATAATTTCTGATTCATCATTTAGTTCAGTATTCTCTCTTACTTTAACTTTAACCTTTTCTTCATAAAACATCTTTCTACTTACAACATCTGTTTTAGTATTATTATCATAACTATACCAAATATTTATATCATAACTACCATTTATTTTAATATAATCATTATCTTTTTTACCTCTTAAGTTATGATTAATAACCCAACACCCAAGTACATTATTAATATCTTTATCAACAACTATTTCATAATCGTTTTTAAATACCTTTTTACCTTTACCTATAATAGTTTTAGTAACAATCTCTTTATAATTATTAAACATGACATCCTCCTATAATAGAATATGCTATAAAACCACTTTTGATAAAAGAAAAAAAGAAAGACATTCGTCCTTCTTATAAAATAACTATTCAGCTCCCCAAATAATACAGCCGTTTTCTACATTCTCAGTATTATCTTTTACACAAGTCACATCATCCGCCCAACCCCAATTAGGACTATATGTGCTAAATTCACTACTTTTTGTTTTGCTTTTAATTTTTATTATTTTGAAGTTATTATTTGCAAAAGCAGATTGTTCAATTGATGTTACACTTTTAGGTATTGTAATACTTGTTATTTGATTATAGTTGAATGCATTAGTTCTTATTGTCGTCACACCTTCTGGTATTGTTACAGTCGTTAATTGATTATTTGCAAATGAAGCACCATATATAGTCGTTACATTCTTTGGAATAACAATACTTTTTAACTTATTGTACTGAAAAGCATAAAGTCCTATAAATGTCACACTATCTGGTATTGTTACACTCGTTAATTGATTATCTCCGAATGCCGAATATCCTATTTTCGTTATACCTTCTGGTATTATTACACTAGTTAACTTATTACTATGAAATACATTATCTTCTATTGTTGTTATACCATTTGGAATTGTTATACTTGTCAATTGATTATTTCCAAATGCCCAAGCACCAATTGTTGTCACATTATCTGGTATTGTTACACTCGTTAGTTGGTTAGTTGCAAATGAACCACCAGATATAGTTATTACATTATTTGGAATAACTGGATTTTTATTAGCACCACCATAACTTACAATAGTTGTTTCATCTTCACTTCCATCACCATTTCTTTTATATATAAATGCCTGGTTATCTGGCAACTGATTATTATTAAATGCAGATGAGCCTATTGAAGTTATACTATTTGGTACTATTACACTAGTTAATTGATTTTCTCTAAATGCAGATTGACCTATTGTTGTTACACTATTTGGGATTGTTATACTAGTTAATTGATTTTCTCTAAATGCAAAATCTTCTATTGTTGTTACTGTACTTGGTATTATTATTTTTCTTAAATTAAGAGACTCAAATGCACCAGCATAAGATGAACAACCTGACATTAATTTTGATATACTTGTAATAACATTTCCATTAACTTCGCTAGGTATTATTAACTCTAATGGACAGTTAACATTGTTATTAGGATTATATTTTTTTATTTTCCCATCACTTACTGTGAAACAATCATCAGGTGGTGTTATTAAATTAGACATTTCTTCTATTTTACTTGAATCATTTAATACTATTGTTGTTGTAAATTGAGGTAATGTGATATCTGCATATATTACTTTACTATCTATTACATCTGATTCCTTCTTTTGTTGTATTGATACTCTTCTTGTATCTAATATGTTTCCACTACTATCTTTTACAAGTACCGTATGTGAACCAGGTTTAATACTATCTATCATTACATAACCTGAGTCATCTGTTACACCTGTTTTTGATTCATTTTGTAATTCTATTGTTGTATTAGCTATTGGTTCATTATTTATATTTATAACTTGTGCTAACATTGTATACTCGTTATCATTTGTAGTTGTTGTTTCTTCAATATTTAATACTCCATTAAATTTTTTACCTTGATTATAATTTTGATCTTTATTAAGTTCTTTAAATGTAAATGTTAATGAAAGAGTTTGTATTTCACCTGGATATATTATTATATCTCCCATAATTAAATCAGGAGAAGATGGTACTACTTGATTCTCTAAATTTATATATGAACAAGTATCAGTTGATGATTCACAATTTAAATCAAATACTAATTCATCACTTGTAATTGTATTTGTTAACTCTTTCCATTTTAAATTATAAATTGCATCTAATGTACCAGTATTTTTTACTGTTACTGTTTTTGTTATTGTCCATCCAGGTTTAATATTCTTAGCAGTTATTTCTGGTCCATCTGTATATTCTAACTTTAATGTTCCTGTTTCTACTACCATATCTTTTGCATTCTCATTACCACTTACAGCTGTAGTAAAATAAGAATAAGAAAGACCTACTGACATAAAAAATAACATAATAATTCCAGTTATAAATAATATTCTTTTTTCTTTCATATACATTCCTCTATTCTGTTAAAATTATACAATAAAAAAGATACTATTTCTAGTACCTTATATTATGAATTTAAAGACTCATTTAAATATAGATTTTTATAAAATTCACATGTTTTTAATAATTCATTATGTTTACCTGTAGCTATAACTTTACCATGATCTACAACATGTATAATATCAGCATCCATAATAGTGGAAAGTCTATGAGCAACTATTATGACTGTATGATCATTTACTAAATCATCTATTGTTTTCTTAATATAATTTTGACTATTATTATCAAGAGCAGAAGTAGCTTCATCAAATAATATTATCTTACTATTTCTTGATAAAGTTCTCGCAATAGATAATCTTTGTTTTTGACCACCTGATAAATTAACTCCACCTTCTCCTAAAACAGTATCATAACCTTTAGGAAGTGACATTATATAATCATCTAAGTATGCCATTTTGCAATACTTTCGAATCTCATCTAAAGTAAGATTCTCATCTACAATAAGGAAATTCTCTTTTATTGTTCTATTAAATATAAAAGGCTCTTGTCTTATTATAGATATATTTTTTCTAAGTTCACTTTCTTTTAAATCTTTAATGTTAACATTATCAATAAATATCTTTCCTTTATTTACATCAAATATTCTAGTTAATAAGTTAAATAATGTACTTTTGCCTTGACCAGAAGCACCTACAATAGCTATCTTTGTATTTGGCTCAACTTTTAAATTAAAGTTGTTAAGTGTATCTTCTTCATCAGGATAAGCAAATGATACATTCTTAAATTCAATTACCCCTTTAACATTTTCTAATTCTTTACATCCGAACTTTTCATCTTCAAAAAGTCTATTTTCTAAAATATCATTTACTCTTGAAACAGATACTTTTACTTTTTGATATGTTTGAGTTAACTCATTAATATCTTCTATTAAATAAGTAAATCTATAAATGTAGTATGTCATAGAAACTAAAAATGATAATGAAATTTGTTTATAATATAGTAATACCATACTAGTAGCTATAACACCACATTCAAGAACTGATTTTAAAAATCTTGTACCTATATCAAAATTCTTCTTAGTATCAATTTCATATGCTGACTTATTAAATATTCTTTTTACAATTTCAATTGCATTATTAACTAAATTATTCTTAACACCTAATGTTTTAATCTCTCTTATACCTCTAATTGATTCATTTGTTAAAGATATAAACTTATCTTGTTCCTTTTTCCTATCTTTATGTATTTTTTCTAATATTGGATTATACTTTTTTATTATTAAATATAATATAACTATACAAACTATTATTTCTAATCCTATAATCCAAGAATTTATAAATATGTATATTAATACAACAAATGATGTAACTAAAACAGTTACCATATTTAATAATCTTAAAAATACAAAACTTAATGTATTAGCATCATTTGTTATACGATTAATTATCTCACCAGAAGACATTTTTTCGAATGCTACTGCTGGTAAGTTAAGAGCTTTTTGATATGTATAAAACTCTAATTTTCTTGTAAGTACACTCTCTAATTTAGATAATATTGATTTAGCTTTTAAATAAAGTATACCATCTGTAGTAATCTCTAATAGAAAATATATACCAATATATATAAGTGCATATTTAATATTCATCTCTGTAATACACTCAATACTTTTACCATTTAAATAACCAGTAAATATCTCACAAAAACCACATATAACAACTATTACACTTGCTAAGATAAGTTTACCCTTTTCATCTTTCATTAACTTAATTAGAGGCTTAAATTCTTTTAAATCTTTCATTTCTTGCCTCCCAAAAAAAGACTACTCAAATAAGAGTAGTCTAACTAATTAAATATTAACCGTTATAAAGTTTGTGGAAAACATTGAAGATTCCCACTTCCTTTATTAAAACTCTTATCATTAAAAACATATAAATTTAAATTTAAAATCTTCATTTTCTCCACTCCTTTCTCTTTAAATTCAACAAGAATATATCACAAATTTTTCACAAAGTCAAATATACATTTCAAATAAGAAGAAGTTTATGTTATTATTATGATAAGGAAGTGATAAAATGAAAAAGAGTTTACTTGGAATATCTTTACTAACAATAACTTGCTTATATGGCTTACTTGGCATCATAATTATACCTATAACTTATATGGCTGGTATTAACACAATAATAGGAATTTATATTACTATTGGTATAATAGTTTTACAATTCTTACTAGCTCCATTCTTCACTGATTTATCAATGAAATGGTTCTATAAAGCAAAATTTAATGAAGAAATTCCAGAATATTTAAAAACATTTATAACAGAGTTATGTAATAAATATAATGTTAAATATCCAAAGATAGGAATAATTCATGATGGAGCTCCAAATGCATTTACTTATGGAAGAACTAAAAAAGATGCAAGAATTGTTCTTACTGATGGAATATTTAATTTATTAAATGAAGAAGAAATCAAAACAGTAGTTGCTCATGAAATGGGACACATTGTACATTATGATATGTTATTTATGACAGCAGTACAAATAATACCATTAGTACTTTATGCAATATATGAAATGTTTGCTAACTCTGATGTTGATGATAAAGATGATGCAATTGTTAAAGTGGTGTTTTCAGTAATTGCTTATATTCTATATATAATATCTGAATACATAGTATTATGGTTATCTAGAACAAGAGAATATTATGCTGATAGTTTCTCTGTTGATGAAACTAAAAATCCAAATGGTTTAGCAGAAGCACTTGTTAAAATAGGATTTGGACTTAGTACAGCTAAAAAGAATGGAAAACATAATCCATCTAAAAATAGTACTCTTGGTATTAGTGATGTTAAAGAATCAAAAGCTATGGCTATAAATTGTATAGAAAATAATACAGTTTGTAAAGATAAAATAAAATCAGCAATGAAATGGGAAATGTGGAACCCTTGGGGAAAATGGGCAGAACTTAACTCTACTCACCCTCTTATTTCTAAAAGATTATTAGCTATATCTAAAAGATCTAAAGAATTTAATCAAGAACCTTATATAGTATTTGATTTAGTAAAACCTGAATCTTATGTAGATGATTTCTTATTAGAATTAGTTATTAACTTTATGCCATCTATTTTAGGAATAATAAGTATAATATTATATTTCTGTGATAAAAGTTTAAAAGTTGTTGCTACTTGTTTATTATTTACAGTAATAACATCATTTATTAAATTTAAAAGAAGACATAGAAATAATTATAAAGAATCAACTGTTTCAGAACTATTAAATGAAGTTAAAGTATCTAATATAACAGCAATACCTTGTATATTAAAAGGAGAAATAATCGGAAGAGGAAATCCAGGATGTATATTTAATGAAGACTTTGTAATTAAAGATGAAACTGGTATTATATTCTTAGATTATAATCAACCTATTCACTTTGTTAATAAATTATTTGCTTTATTTAAGAGTGAACAATACTTTGGAAAAACAGTTACAGTTAAAGGTTGGTATAGAAGAAATCCTGTACCATATGTAGAAATATATGAATACACAGTTGATTCAAAAACTAAAAAAATATTAACATATGGTTTATCTCTATCAATATATGTAATACTTATAATTTTATTATTTACATTAATTATTTAGTCAAATAAAAATATGGATTTTAAATCCATATTTTTTAATTGTTTTTAAGTTTAATTACAGTTATTAATGCTAGTAAACTTACTACAAATATAATTTCTAAATAATAATTAGTTGTAACACCTGTTCTTGGAAATTCTGGATCATCTCCACCTGTTCCACCAACATACTCATATACATATGTAACTGTTTTAACAGCATATTCATATTCACCAGTCGTTGCATCACTTTCTTTATCTACATAAACAAAATCATATTTACCAATACTTTCTGGATATGTAGTTTCATATTTAGCACCTACTTTATCAATATTACTAATACTTTCTTTTAATTTATTACCTTTTGTATCAACATATCTAACTACTACTTTACCATATCTTTCATATAATTTAGTTTCAGTAGTAACATCTATATTAGCTCTTGTTTCCATTATATCTTTTGAAGCAGTACCTGTTACTTCATAAATTCCAGTTTTTTCAATACGATTACCTTGTCCTTTAACAATATAATCATAACCATAAACAACAGTTTCAACATCTACATAATAAACAACAGTTTCTTCTACTTTACTTATTTCACCTGTAACTTGATATTTAGTTACTAACTTAGTATCAACAAGAACTTTATCTTTAATAATTGTAATTGATTCAAATTCTAAATCAAACCCTTTTGCTTTTCCAATACCTTTACAAACATTTTGCTTTTCACTTAAATAACCTTTTACAGTAAATGGTAATGTTTTTCCATTATATGTTACATTACCAGTTATTTCAACTAATGATTTATTAGTTACATCCAAACTATTTCTTGCTACAGAAGCAAACTCAATATCACCACGATTAGGATCATTAGTTTTATTCATAGAAATTATTTTATTATTAATTTTTACACTATTAATAGTTAAATCACCAGTTACAACTGATTTGTTACCATTATCATCAATATATGTAAATTTTTTAAGAACAGTTACATCAAAGTGTCCATAACTAAATGTACCACTTGGATCACCAGGATTAACTTCTACTGCATCATCCCAAGTAAATTCTTCTTTTGTTAACATTTTTTTAGTTAATTTTGATGTATCATATCCAGCTTTAGTTAAACTAGCAATGTAATCATCAGCGGCTTTCTCATTATCAAATATTTTACTAACATTATCTTTAGTAGTTACACTTTCACCATTTACAGTTCTTACACTTGCTGTAACTCTTACTTCATCATTATCAGCATTTAAACCATTAGCTACACTTTCAGCTTCACTCAAAGTTGAATATCTAGTAGTTCCTTCTACAAATGAAAGACTATCTTTATTAGCATTTTTTATTTTACTAATAGTAACAACTGCATCACTATAAGTATTTTCAAAATCAGTTTTAGCTTTTATTGCTTCTGCTTCTGTATCAAATTTTTCATTAATTGTATGTAATACAGCAGTCATACCTTCCGTAACTTCTAAATCAAGTTTATAACCTTGACTTTCAAGACCAGAAACAAACTTATCTAACTCTTCCTTACTAGAAAAACTTTTAGTAATGTTTATAACTTCATCTCTACCACTATCAATCATATAAGGTTTAATCTTAACAGTAACCTTAGTATAATGATCATCTTTTTCTAGTTCTAATTTCTTTTGATTTGCTTCATCTAATGTTAAATTCTTAAAAGCATCAACTACAGTTTTAATATCAGATCCAACATATTCTTCTCTTGGAGCATCTTTAACATCTGCTTTAACACTAAAAAAAGCAAGCCCGAAAGACATAAGAACTACAAGTAATTTCTTACTCATTCCAAAACCCTCCCAAAATTAAATTTTAAAGAAAAATTATCAACTATTTTCCTTTTATAGCTCTGTATACTACTATAAAATTTAATTATTGTCAATCTTTTTTTCACCTTTCTCTCTAACTATATTTTATGTATTAAAAATCATATTTATAACAATAACAATTCGACAAAAATCTACTATATATTTAAAAGAATAAAAATTAAAATATTATTCATAATAAAAATATGATAAATATTGATAAATTATATAAAATGAAAGAATATGCTCCTGATCTTCAAATAAAAGAAGAAGCTTTTGGTATGTCTAAAATTTATATAATAAATATACAAACAGTATCTTCTTCTACATTATCAAATCATTTTATATTAGATTATTTAGCAAAAAGAAGTTTAATAAAAAATGAAGTTATTTCTACATTAAAAAATGATATACAAAATCATATACCTTCAATAAGTTTTATAGAAATAGAAGAAAAAGATATAACAGAATATTTATATAATGGTTTTACTGTATTAATTTATAAAAATGAAGTAATCGCAGTTGAAACAAAAGCTAATTTAGATAGAAGTATTAGTGAACCATCAAGTGAACCAACCATCAAAGGACCAAAAGATTCATTTAATGAAAACTACAATACAAATATAGGTCTTATAAGAAAAAGATTAAAGACTGATTCACTTCATATAAAAGAATTAACTCTTGGTACTAAAACTAAAACAAAAGTAAGTATAATGTATTTAGAAGATATGGTTGATAAAGAATTATTAGAAGAAACTATAACTAAAATAGAAAATATTAAATCAGATAAAATATTAGATACTTATTATATAAAATCACTTATAACAAATGAAAATAAATCAACATTTCCATCTATAAAATCAACTGAAAAACCAGATACAATAAGTAAATGTTTAACAGAAGGAAAAATATGTATAATATCAGAAAACTCTTGTAATGCTTTAATAATACCAACATTCTTTATGGATTATTTCTATAATGATGAAGATAATTATCAAAAAAATATATATATTAAATTTGTTAAAATAATAAGAATTATAGCATTATTTATAACTATATTTATGCCGTCTATATATTTAGCAATAATCACTTATGATCAACAAATATTACCAACTAATTTATTAATAAACTTTTCACTTCAAAGAGCATCTGTCCCTTTTCCAGCTTTAATTGAAGCATTTATTTTAATGTTTACTTTTGAACTTTTATATGAGGGAGATGCATTAACCCCATCATCAAGAGGTACTTCTCTTTCAATACTTGGAGCTTTAATATTAGGAGATGCAGCTGTTAATGCTGGTGTAGTTTCACCTATTATGGTAATAATAGTCGCAGTAACTGCGATAAGTTCAATATTCTTTGTATATTATGATTTTCAATCATTCATAAGATTTTATAGATATTCACTTATGTTCTTAGCTTCCTTCTTAGGTATAATCGGAGTATTATTTGGTTTCATATTTATAATAACTAATCTATGCAGTATTAAATCATTTGGTAAACCATTTATG
>CAKOKV010000004.1 GCA_934095805.1 uncultured Bacilli bacterium
GGCGATGAGAGACTCGAACTCCCGACCCCCTGCTTGTAAGGCAGATGCTCTAACCAACTGAGCTAATCGCCCATAATATTTCCTGCTGACGCATATAAATATATCATTTATTCAATTTGATGTCAAGTTAAATTCTCATTTTTTTCTAATTCTTTTAATTTTTCTTCTGTCCATAATGGTAATTTTTCTTTTAAAGGTTCAAATCCTCCACCTTTTTCAGTTATACCAGTTCTATTTTTTTTGTTTACAGTCATCTTTTTTATTGAAAGTTTTACTTGTAATTTATCTTCATCTATAGAAATTATTTTTACTTTAATCACATCTCCAATTTTATATTTTGATTGCAAATCGTTTATATATTTATTTGAGACCTCTGAAATATGAACCATACCTGTATAATTATCCTCTAAGCTTACAAATATTCCGTATTTTGTTATTCCAGTAATTTGTCCTTCAACAATATTGTTTACCTCTACTCTATTCATATAAATCACTTTTTTATTATAACACATTTCTAGTACTATTGTAAATTAATCCAACTTTTTTTATTAAAATTATCAATTTTATCAATATATTTATTTAAATAATATTTTAGGAAACATATATAATTTTTATTTTTACTAATATACTTATTTATACTTTTTTCATCTATTTTATTATCCATAATCATTTTTACATCATTAAAATAAAAATTCGGAAATAATAAATATGCCAATAATAATGTGTAATTTACTTTTTCTTTTTTCAGTTCTTCTAATTCATCAAAATCAATGTAGTCTGTATATATTTTCCACTTAAAATAATTTGCAATAATAAGTTCTTTCTCACCAAACTGAATGTTTAAAGGATTATAAAATTCTTTTTCAAAGGCCATTCTTATATTATTACTATTTATTATAACACCAGTATTTTTCTCAATTTCTTTATTTTTATTATAAAAATTGAGCAATTGTATGCTATTTTCAGCTAATCCTATAAAATAGTCCATGCTATTTTGTATATTTTGAAGTTCCTTATTATAAGTAATTATTTTTTGTTCTATATCATCCACGATCATTGAATAATTTTCTATGCTTCTTTGTTGCATTAAGGAATCGTTTATACCTATTTTATATATAATTAATATTGTAGCAAGATTCACTTTTTCTACCACTGTATTCTCTCTCATCAAAACTATTTTTTCATTTTTTATTTTTGTTATGTATTCACCTTTTTTATTAATAATTATCGTGTTTATTTTATAGTTATTTTCGTATAATTTATTTGAAATTTCTACTATACTAGTTATTTCAGGTTCATTTATTAAAACTTTTTTTATAATTATTTTACAATCATTAATAAAAAAATACATTTCATCATTTTTATTGTATATTTTTTCAATTTTCAAATTATAATTTTCGGATATTATTTCTTTCATATTTATTCTCAATTAATTTTATGCAAAATAAAACCAATAATGTTTTAATTATTATTGGTTTTTCTTTTTTTACATATGCATTGTATAAACATTAGTTTCTTCATTTGAAGGCATAGTTAAATTTGGCATAGCATATTGTGGCTGTTGCATTAGTTCTGCTGTTTGTCCAAATTCTGGTTCAGCAACATGATCAGTTGTCAATTCTTCAACTTGTTTTTCATCTTTTTGACTTTTTAGTTCATTTTCTATTTCTTCTATTTTTTCTAATATCTTTTTATTTGTCTCAATGTTTGCCATAACCATTTCTTTTAATAATGAAACAATTTTGCTTAATGTTTCAGATTTTTCACCTTTTTTATCCGCTATATCTTCTGATTGTACAAATTCTGTTGGTAATACAGGTGGTTGCTCTGGATATTGACTTGTTTGAGTAAAATTGTTATCTACAGGCATTGGAGCTGGTGTTAGTATTTCTTGTGATGGGGTATATTGTTCTCCAACTTGTTGCATATTATTATCAGCACTTGAAGATGTTAATTCTTGTGAAGGTAAGTTCATTTCTGCTGGCATAACTACTTCTGAACCAACACTTTGTGGTGCTGTTTCAAATGTTTCCGTTGTACTATCAAGTTGTGGAGTGACTAAAGTATTTAATGTCTCTGGGCTATTTACTTGAACAGGAACTGCCTCAAGAGTCTGTTGACTTTCCATTACTGGCACATAATTTTGTTGTGCTGGTGGAGTTTGTGTTGCAACTTGAGGAAATATATTTGGCATAACTGAACTTTCTCCTGCATTTACACCTGGCATAACACCTTGTTGTTGTGGTCCAACTATTGTTTCACCGTTTAAAACTTTTTCTGCACTTTGTGCAATTGTTTCAGGCTTTACAAATGCACTTGTTTTTGATAATGGTGCTTCTTGAGTTGAAGTTTGTAATACAGTACTTGTGGACACACCTATAATTCTTACTCCCGAAGCATATCCTGGGGTCATCACTACACTACCTTTTGTTAAATTTTCTATTTCATTTGTTAATGTCACTTTTCTCACCTAACTTTCCACGATTTGTTTCATAGCTTCTTTTACTTTTTGCCATGTTGTATCATCTTCTATACCTATTAAGCTATAAACTCCTGGTTCATTTTCTACAAATTCTGATATGTATATTTTGCTCATCCCTTCTCCAGCACTTTCTCCCTTTGAAAGAATTACAAATCTTTTATTAAGCTCACTTATTTTAAATGCATTAACTAAGTCAACTTCTTCCATTGTTCCATCCATATTTTTTATTGAAATTCTACTCATTTTTCTATCCTTTCTATCATTTTTTATTCTATCACATAAAAAAAACAATATCAATTAATACATGATATGTTTTTTTATATTTTGTATAAACTTTACAGCTTTATTCTTTTATTTTTTCTAAAATGAAATATCGGCAATCATAGGCACAATTTTCTCGTAAATATTTTTCTAAATTGTCGTAACTATTTATTTTATTATGATTTTTATTGTTTTTTTTATTAAATCCTTTCAGTCTTAATTTCGAATATGCAATATCTCCAACAATGTAATCATAGTCACTGTAAAATGTCGTAAATCTATTTATAAACATTTCCTTATCAAATCCTTCTCGATAATTTTTGATAAGCTTATATTTATTATTCTCTATTTCAATTATCATATTTTCTCACCTTTTTCTATAAAATATTATAACATTTATTAATACTTTTTAACAGATTTTATTTTTTTAAACTAGTTTTGTGGTTACTAAATTATTTTGAATTTTCTTGATAAACTTTCCCATTTATGATTCCACCATAGTATTCTGGAATTTTTCCTTGTATTATTTTTGATTTAAGTGGTATTTGATTACTTGTTAATATTTTCTTTGAGGAAAATGGTAATATTATTTGTATATTTATTTTCACTTCCAAAATTACTTCAACTAGTGAATTATTTATTCCATATTCTTTTATATTTGTTGTAATTGTAGTTGCAGCATTTCCTAACACATCCAACTTAAATGGTATTTTAGGACCTATACCAACTAACACTGGAACATCGTATACTATCGACATTGGAATTTCATATATCATGGGATTTGTTTTTTTATAATACTTTTTTTCTATAGCATTATTTTTTTCGTTTTCTAAAGATTGCAAATTATTATGAAACTTTTCATTTATTTTCAGTAATAATGTGTTAATGCTTTTGTTATTAAAATCCATTCCAATTATTTCTTCATTATTATTTTTTTCTATGTTTATAATTGTATCGATATCAATTTTATCTTTCTTAGTTATTTCTTCTAGCATATTTGTGGTTAGTAATAATGCTAGTTCTTTGGATTTGTTTTCTGCATAATTCATCAATATATCTTCACTTTTTATCGTAAAAATTTTTAACATTACATATGTGACAAATAATATAATTATAGCAATTATTAATATTTTATCACTTGTGCTCATACTAATATCTGAATTTTTTAATTTCATTCTATGATTGATTCTCATTATTAAATTATACAAAAAAAGATGCTTAATTATTACATCGCACCTTTTTAAATTAGAAAATATTCCAATCTAGTAAGAAATTTAATATAAGAAATATTGTAGCTAAAAGCATTAATATTATTAAAGTAATTGCAATTTTTGCAAATAAATTTCCCTTTTTTTGATTTTTTTCAAGATCTTCGAATCCTTCGAAATCAGTTTTATTAAATGATAGTGAGTTTGTATAGAATGATTTATCAGCAACTATAGAATCTGTTTTATCTTGGTTTCCTGCCATATTTGCTTTTTCTTCGTCATCATTTTCTTCTTTTTCATCATTTTGTATATTCAAATTATCAGTATGGCTAGCTGGAGTTTCTATTTTGTCTAGTTCTTTTGTAATATCTAATAATGCTTCTTTTATATTTTCTTTATTTATTTCATCTTCTTCTATTGGAGCCATTACTACAGTATTTTCATTTTTGCCCATTAATTCCCCAAACAGATCTTCTGTGTCTTCTTTTATTGATTTTGGCTTAGAATCACTTTTATTTTGTATATTTTGAATTAATTCTACAATTGTTTTTTCTTGTGTATTTAATTCATCTATTGGCTCTGTCTTGTCTTCTTCTTCATCCTTGATTTTTATGCTTTTTAAAATTTCATATCCATTTGAGTTTAGTTTTCTATGTCTTTCAAGTTCGTAATCTGTTTCTCTATTACCTCTTGCTCTTTCAAGAACTGAATTAATATCATAATCTTTTTCTACTTTTTCTTGTTTAATCACTTCTGTCTCTTCTGGAAGTTCTATTGATATTCTTTTTTTGTGTTCATCTTCATTTGTATTCATGTTTTCAATATATTTTTTTATTTTTTCAATATCAATTTCTTTTGAGGCATCAGAAATAATACTAACATTAGTGTTAGTTTTAATACGAGATAATTCATTCATATCTGTTACATTATAGATATCTTGATTTCGCTTAGTACGACTCATATTATCAAGTGAACTATTTTCATATTTTTCCATTCTTGAACTCATATTTTTCACCATTTTAATGATAACACATTTGATTTCTAAATTCAATAAATATGCTTTACATGGTATCTAGATTTTTTTTTATTTTTCATATATAATTATTTATGGAGGAAATGGAGAATGGAAAAAATAAAAGTTAATGACACATGTATCGGCTGTGGATTATGTGTTAGTCAATGTGAAAAATATTTTGAATTTAATGATGAAGGTATGAGTCAAGCAAAGGATGTTGAACTTGATGAAAATGACAAAAAGGAAGTTTTAAATATTGTTGAAAGCTGCCCTGTTGGTGCAATTGTTGTTGAAGAAGAAATTACAGCTGAAGAAAATTAATTTTGCAATTTAAAACATGTTAGAAAATTAACTAACATGTTTTTATTTCTGTACATTTACTATACTATATAATTTCTTTACTTCTTTTATTGATAAAGTTCTGTATTCACCTATGCTAAGACCTTTTAAATCTAAAAATGCATAGTTAGTTCTTTTTAATTTTAAAACTTTATAGCCTAAACTTGAAAACATATTTTTTACTTGATGATTTCTTCCTTCAGTTATTGTTAATTCTACATATGATTTTTTGTTTGTTTTATCTATTTTTCTGATTTTTGCGATAGCTTTTTTTGTTTTGACACCATCAAGTATTATTCCATTTTCTAATGTTTTTATATCTTTGGGTGTGATTATTCCATCTATTTTTGCTGAATATGTTTTTTCTATATATCCTTTTGGATGTGTTAATTTATTTGTTAATTCGCCGTCATTTGTTATTAACAATAAACCTGTTGTGTCATAATCTAAGCGACCTACTGGAAAAACTTTTTCATCTGTATCAATTAAGTCTATTACTGTTGTTCTTCCCTTTTCATCTTTTACTGAACAAATTGTTTTTTCTGGCTTATATAGAAGAAAGTATAATTTTTCTTTTCTTATAACTTCTATATTATCAACTGTAACCACATCTTTATCATTCACTTTATAACCAAGTTCAGTTATTTTATTTCCATTTACCTTTACTTTACCTTTTAATATTAATTCTTCACATTTTCTTCTTGAGTCAACACCGCAAGAACTTAAAAATTTTTGTAATCTTTCCATAAAAAACACCAAGGTCATTATACTCTATTATTTCCAAAATGACAATATTTGTTTTATTTTATTTGTTTTAACTTCATATTTTAATTTTTTTAACTTAATTTTATCTATTATTTTATTATTTAACATTATTATTACTTTTTCTTCATTTTTGCTTAGTTCTATTTTTATTTTTAATTTATTTATTTCATCTTTTTTTAAAAGCATATAATAGTCGTTATCAATAAAGTAATGGTATTTATTTTTATTTTTTACTTTAAATGAAAATGTGTTCATATCCAATATTTTATATTTTTCGTATTCATTAAAGTATTTTTCGTATAGCCTTTTATGCAAATTAAACTTATCACTTTCATTGATTGATGTTATTATCAGTGTTTTTCCATCTTTTTTAGCTGCTGAAACGAATACTTGACCACTTGCTTTTGTATATCCTATTTTTCCACTTATTAAATATTCATATTGGTTTAATAATTTATTTTTATTTGGCCATATATATTTATCAACTTTATATGTTTTTGCAGATGTAATATTTAAAAAATCTTGGTTTTTTATTGCATATCTCATTAATTTCGACATATCTTCAGCGGTAGATATATTTTTAGAGTTATCATTTAGACCATGTGGATTTTCAAAAGTTGTATTTGTCATACCAAGTTTTATTGCTTTTAAATTCATTTCTCTTATAAAATTATCATATCCAAGGACATTAGTAGCTATTGTCATTGCTGCATCATTTCCACTTTGTAACATCAATCCATGCAAAAGATCGTTCAATGTAAATGTTTCGCCTTTCTTTGCATATATCATCGAGCCATTTACTTCACGAGTTTCTTTACCTATAGTTATTTTTTTATCTAAGGTTGAATTTTCTAATGCTATTATAGATGTCATAATTTTTGTTGTTGATGCTATTAATTTTTTCTCTGTTGCAGCTTTCGAGTATAATATTCTTCCTGAATCTGCATCCATTACTACTATTGATGCTTTTATATTTATGCATAATAAAAAGATTAATACAAATAATATTTTTTTCATATTTAATATTATGATTTTTACTATAAAATATTAATCTTTTAGAAATTTTTCATTAACTATATTTATAAAATTATATTCTTTCATTCTTAGAAATTTTATTTTTTTGTTTTTGACAAAACATTCTATTTTTTTAACATTTTCATATCTTTTATTAGTTCCATCAAATGTAACAATCAAATCTCTTTTTAGGGGCTTAATTAATATATGTTTCTTTTCTGGCAATACAATTGATGTTAAAAGATTTCTATATGCTTTTGTGTTAAGGGGAGCTATTGGAGTTATTTGTAAAGTATGAAGTGTGTTATAAATTAATGCTCCATTGAAACTTATGTTGTATGCACTACTTCCAACAGAGGTTGATATTAATACTCCATCACCTGCGAATGTTTCTAAGTAACAATTATCTATATAAATTTCCATATTTATAGCATTTAATTCCATTTGTCTAATTACTATTTCATTTAATGAAAAGTGTCTTGATACTGAATCGTCAGTTGTTATTTTTGTTTCTAGTGTTCCTATATTATCTATTTTAAAATCATTATTGTTTAATGCTTCTACAAACTCTTCTAATTTATCTGGCTTTATTTCTTGTAAAAAGCCCAGGGTTCCTGTGTTAATTCCCACATAATATATATCACTATTAAAATTAGTTGCGTTTACCATTCTTAAAAAGGAACCATCTCCACCTATTGCGATGGCTAAATCATATTTTTCTTCAACTATTTCAAAATTATATTTTTGCAATTCGTCTATTAATTGTAATTTAATTTTATATGATATTTCATTTTCATTAGAAAATATTTTTATTTTATTGATTTTTCTCATTTTGTTTACCTTTATATTTAAATAATACACTTGGTCTATGTCCTTCACCAGTCTTAATAATATCTGTTTTTTCTACTTTATTTGCTATTATCCTTCTAAATGCTGGATCAAGTAATTTTTTATTTAGTATAACTTCATATACTTGTTGTAATTCTCCTAATGTAAAGTACTCGCTCATCATATTAAATACTATATCAGTATACATTATTTTGTTTTTTAGTCTTTCGATACCGCTTACTATTACTATTGGATGATCGAATGCTAATGAATCATTTTTAACAATATCAAATTTATATCTATCTGTTGTACTTTCTTTTAATGTTTTGCTTACTACAAAGTTTAAAGTTTCATTTCCATTATCAAGTGTTACTGTAAAAGTTTTATCATCTTCTATATAGCTAATATTAAACCAAGATGCATCTTCATATAATGAATCATTTAGTTTATTTTTATCAACTAATGCAATGTATGAAACACTTAATACTCTTGTTCTTGGATCTCTATCAATACTATCAAAAGTATATAATTGTTCCATAAATATATTGTGTAAATTTGTTTCACTTGCAAGTATTCTTCTAGCAGCTTCTTCTGTAGTTTCGCTATTTTTTACGAATCCACCTGGCAAACACCATTTATCTTTGAAAGGATAATCTTTTCTTTTAACAAGTAGAACACTATAAAATTTTTCTTTAAGTTTTCTATAGTTATTTTGCACTCCGCTTGATACACTTAGTAAAAGAACATCACTTGTTACAGATGGTCGCTCAAATTGATTAACATCATAATTTTTTAAAAATTCTTCTTCGCTTTTATATTCCATATTTTCACCATTAATTTAATAACAATAATGTTAATAAATTTTCCTTTCTGCTATAAAATTTCTATTAGTTTATCTAATATTTCATTAACAATTAGTTCTTTTACTTCTTTACGAGGTTTATTTGGAACTGTTATTTTCATATCTGTATGTGTATTATTTTTTCTGTTAAAGATACTTACAAACACCTCGTTATCATTTCCACTTAAGTTATTTTCGTCTACTCTATTTATCTTTCCTGTAATACCTACTCCATAAGTACTACAAGCAAATTTTGAAATATTCTCGCTCATTTCGTGTGCTGTTTCGATACTATAAACTGAATATTTTTCGATTACCTTAGGATCAACACCCATTTTAATTTTATATTCATTAGAATAAGTTACTGCTGAAAATTTCAAGACCTCGCTTGAACCATCAACACATGTAATGGTACTTGCAAAATACCCTCCAGTGCATGATTCCATTGAAGCAATTGTTTCTTTTTTCTCTATTAATTTATTTACTACTTCTTTTTCTCTCATATATACCTCTTTTATATAAATTGATTATAACATATTATTAATAAATATATAAATTATTTCTTTTGATGTAATTATAAACCTTTAAATCTATGTATTTTAGCACTTCTTTATTATTTTCTAATATCATTTTTCTTACAACTGTTGATGATATTTCTTTTTTAGATACTTTGTCTAAATAAATAAAATTATATTTTTCATATTGTTTATATATATTTAAATCTATATTATTTCTTTTAATAACGATTATATTATATTTTAATATTTCATTTATATTTTTCCATTTATGAAAATTTTCTAATATATCATTTCCAATAATTAAATATATTTCAGAATTTTTATATTCTTTTTTAATATTTCTTAATACTTGATATGTATATTCATATTTATTGTTTTTAGTGTCTATTATGATATTGTTTGTTTCATAAAATTTTAACATATTGATTCGATTATTAATATTTATAAGGTTATTTTTATCCCAGTAGTTTAGTGTTGGAACTATTATTACTTTATCAACTAATTTTTTTAAAACTGTTTTTGCTACTTTTATATGTCCTTTATGAACAGGATTGAAACTGCCTACATATACTGCTATTTTCATTGAACTAATTTTCTTACCATGCCTTTACTTTTGAGTTCTGCTGTTAGTCCATTAAAACCATATAATCCTCTATCATAATCTTGATATTGTTCATATCTAACACTAGTTACTTCATATCCTTTTTCTGATAAATGTTCACTTAATACTTCTTTAATATCTGATTCATCTAAAGTGTAAGTAATTGTATGTTCGATTTTGCCAAGTATAGAATCCATTGTTGCTTCTTTTGTTTCAAAACTTATTCTAGTCACTAGTTCTTCAGTTTCATATAGACCAAAGCATTCTTTTGTTGTTTTTATTGATATTTTAATTGGTTTACCTAATCTATCTTGATAATGTTTTTCTAATAATTTAATTACATCTTTTTTAGAAATTCTAAGTGTGATTTCTTCTTTCATATTATTTTCTCCTTTCATATACTGGTATGTTGAATTTATGTAAATTATTTGTATGTAATCTGTCAACTTTACTTTTTGTTTCAATTGATACATCTTCACCATTAATTACTGATGCGATTTCTTTATAGGTAACACCCAATTTATCTTCGTCTGTTTGATTACTAAGTCCGTCGCTTGGTGCTTTAAATAATACTTGTTCTGGTACTTCTAGATATTTTCCTATTTCTATTACTTCATCAACTGTGTAATTGTTAAGTACTCCAATATCGTATGTAGAATCTCCTCCTTTTGTAAAATATCCAACATATAATTCACATTTATTAGAAGTTCCGGCAACTAAATAAGTACCATGTTTAAGTTCACTATATAAGGCAGCTACATAATAACAAGAACTCATTCTTAATTTTGGTTTAATATTTATATCGCTGTTGTTTAATTCTTTTTCGTTGAAACTTCCTAATTTAGTTATTTCATTTTTAAATATATTAAATGTATTTGTTAAATCGATATTTATTAATTCAAATCCATATTTATCACTTATTAATTTTGCTAATGTTTTATCTTCATCTTTTGAGTGACATGGAAGAGTTATACCTACTACATTTTCACTACCAAGTGCTTTTGTGAATAATGCAGCTACTACTGCTGAATCTTTTCCACCACTGATTCCAAGTACTACTCCTTTTAAATTGTATTTTTTATAATATTCTCTTATAAATTTTATTATATTTTTTGTTTCTTTTTTTGCATTAAATTTCATATTTTCCTCCTACTTTAATACTCTTTGCATTGCTTTTTCATAACTAATACCTTTAGCATCCATTATCATTTTTCTTTTAAGTTTTAAAAGTTCTTTTGATAATCCTACATGATGAATATGTGGATTATATAATCTTTGTGATTCTGGATATATTGTTTTAATTTCCTCTTTTGCATAGTTTCTTGTTTCTTCTAATGTTGGTTCTTCATAAACTAACTTTCCATTAATGAAAATTGGTATTTGTAATTCTCGAGCTGTATAGTTTTCTAATGTATGAGTTTTATGATTGCTGTTTTCGTCTAAAATAGTATAAGTTTCATTGCTTATTTCTTCATCCCTTAAAGCAATTACATCAGCCATAGCATATCCGGTATCTTTGTTATAGAATCTCACTACTTTTTTGAATCCAGGATTTGTTATTTTTCCAACATTATCGCTTATTTTGATTTTTGGTTCTATTTTTCCTTCTTTTTCAATCGCTGATAATTTATAAACTCCACCAAACACTGGAGAAGATTTTGATGTTATTAAGTTTTCTCCTACTCCGAAAGAATCTATTGGTGCTCCTTCACTTAATAATGATGTTATTGTATATTCATCTAGTGAATTAGATACACATATTTTCGTATCATATAGACCAGCTTCATCTAACATTTTTCTAGCTTCTTTTGATAGATATGAAAGGTCTCCACTATCTAATCTTATACCTTTTAATGTATAACCATTTGGTATTAGATAGTCTTTTGCTACTTTAATAGCATTAGGTACTCCACTTTTAAGAGTATCTATTGTATCAACTAAAAATACTGAATCATTTGGAAAGCATTTTGCATAAGCAAGAAAGGCTTCATATTCATTATCATATTTCATTATATGTGAGTGTGCCATTGTACCAAGTAATGGTACTCCATATCTTTTTCCTGTTTCATAGCAAGATGTTCCGATACATCCACTTATGTAAGCAGCTTTTGCACCCACTATTGCTGCATCACTTCCTTGAGCTCTTCTTGCTCCAAATTCCATAACTCCTTTATCTTTCGCTGCATTAGTTATTCTTCTTGTTTTTGTTGCAATTAAGCTTCCGTGATTAAATTTATTTAAAAGATCTGTTTCTATTATTTGAGCTTCTAATGCTGTTGCTCTTATTGTTATACAAGGTTCATTTTTAAACATTACTGTACCATCTGGTACTGCATATATGTCACCTGTAAATTTAAAATTTCTTAAATAATTAAGTGTTTCTTCATCAAATTTATTTAAACTTCTTAAATATTCTATATCTTCATCTGTGAATTTTAAATTTTTTATATATTCTATTATTTCATGTAATCCACATATTACATTGTAACCACCATCATCTAAATTTTTTCTAAAAAATATATCAAAGTAGCATATTTCATTTTCTTTTTTATTTTTAATATCTGTATGTTCCATTGTTAATTCATAAAAATCAATTAATTTTTCCATTATATTTCTTCAACTCCTATTCCTGAATTTTTCATTAATTTTAAAGCCATTTCGTTATATTCTTCTCTATTGTGAGATTCACTATTAAATGTTTCTACTACATTTTGTGGTACTCTTACGGTTACTCTTTTGTTATGTTCATCAAAGTAATTAATTAATGGTATAGCTAAGTTCATAATACATATATCTGTACAACAGCCAGCAATTATTACTTCTTCTAATTCTTTCATTCTTTCAATATCTCTTATAAAGTTTTTAGCAAATATTGTACTTGTTGAATTTTTTTCATAACTTAATGAACTTTTTTCATAACTAGATAATTCGCTAATTACTTTACTTTCACTTGTTCCTTTTAGACAGTGAACTGGATATTTTTGAAATTCTGTTGATGATTCAGTATGTGTATCTTTGATAAAAGCTACTCCTTCTTCTTCACTTAGATAATTTTCTACAAGTCTTTTAATTCTTGGTGTTATATGGTTGATATCTTTATCACTCATTTTTCCTTCCTTGATAAATCCATTTACCATATCAACTACTACTAGTAACTTTTTTAGCTCTTCTAGCTTTTTCATATGCCCTCCTTTTGTTATTAACATTTTATTAATAACAAATATTATTTTAAAAGAGATTTTTTGTCTCTTGTTATTAACATTATATTAATAACAGAAATATTTGTCAACACTTTTTTATAAAAAAAATAAAAAGTGTTACCTTTTTATTCATTTTCGTAATTATAAAGTCCGTGTATTTTTTCTAATGTTGTTCTATCTGGATTTTCAAGAACCCATTCTCCATCTTTTTTATTAAGGTTAAATGTTACTTCATAATTTATCTTTTCGTTTGTATTTAGCATATTATTTAATTTATATTTACTATAAGTATCTTCGTCATACATTCCATTTATTGTGAATTCATCTTGATGTTCATTTAAATAATTATAAGATTCTTTATCTGATTTATATAGATCATATACTGTTATTTTAACTGTTACTGTGGCTTTGTCTCCATCTATTTTCTCATCTTTCATTTCATACTTCATATCTTGATATTGTTTTGTAAGAACTGATCTATATATTGTTTGATTATCATTAGATAAATTTTCACCAGTTATTTTAGACTCCATATCTGTCTTAACAGTTTCACTTAATGAATTGTATTGATTTAAATATGCTTCTACTTTACCAGATGGTGTGTTTGATAGACTACATGCTGATAAAGCTACTAATGACATTAAAAGTACTATTATTTTTTTCATATTGTCCTCCTGCTATTAGTTTTAACAATTTCTATTTATTTATTCATTATGAATTTATTAGTTCTATTATTTCATATAGTTTTTGATGTTTAATGTTATATTCATTTTTTATTGATTCTACTAATTTGTCAGATTTGTTTTTATTATTACTATTTTTATTAAACCATTCATAATATAAATAATCTATTATTTCTTTATTATCTTTTTTTAGTTCTAGATATTCTATTAATGTATTTATTATTTTATTTTCTTCTCTTGTATTATATGAATATGTTTTTTTACTTGAAAGTTTTTTATAATTTAATTTGTATTTTGACTTACCTATCATACTATCTAAAATGTCTTTTTCTTCTAATAAATCTAATTTACTTATTTTATCAATTTCTCCATCTATATTAAATTTGATACATATAGAATCAATATCAGTACAAAAGATACATATGTTGTTAGAAAGCTCTATTTTTTCTATAAAATTTTTATTAACTTTTATATTGAAATTTAAAAATTCAGAGTAAGTATCATCATTAACTTTAAAAACAGGTACTTTTTTTAAGATAGTTATTTTATCATTTTTGTTCCATTCATAAAAATTTATTAGTTCTTTTTTTAAATTTACTTTAATGTTATATTCATAATTCATTTTTTGTTCCTTTCTTTATTGATAAATATATTAATAATATTCCTATAAATATTTTAGTACATTCAAAACTTGACACTACATACTTTACATAATCTATGAATGAATAGTCCATTCTAAGAAGATTCAAGTAAATTACTATATACATTAAGGAGGATGCTGTTATTATTATGCCTAATATAAAACAAAATATTCTTTTTAGCATATTAAAGTATATTTATTTTAATATAAAAATATTATATAATGATTAAGGTGATAAAAATGGAAATGTTAAAATATATTATATTAGGCTTAATACAAGGTCTTACAGAAACTATACCTGTTTCATCTAGTGGACACTTAATGATTCTTAAAAGACTTATGGATGTTAATGTTGATTTTGATACTATTGCTATATTGACTAATTTTGGTTCTTTAATAGCTATTGTTATTCTTTTTTGGAATGATTTAGTAAAACTAGTAAAAAACTTTTTTGTATATTTATTTAAAAAAGAAAAATCTGCTAAAAATGATTATAAGTATTGTTGGATGATAGTTCTTGGATGTATACCTGCTGGTCTTATGGGTCTTGTTGTTAGTAAATTAGAATTATTTGCTAAGATAGAAAATAATATTAAAATAGTTGGTTTATCATTAATTATTACATCTGTTTTATTATTTATAGTTAGAAATTTTAAAGGTAAAAAAAGTGATTCTGAAATAGGAGTTCGTGAAGCTTTAACTGTTGGTGCTTTTCAAATTATGGGATTATTTCCTGGAATAAGTAGAAGTGGATTTAAAAGAGATACTGCATTTAAATATTCATTTATGTTATATATACCTATGAGTGTTGCTGCTACTGGACTTGAACTTACTAGTATAAATTTACATAGTGATTTAATCTTATATTATGCTGTTGCAATTATTGTATCTACTATTGTTACTCTACTTGTAACTAAATGGTTTAGAAAAATTGTTAACAATGGAAAACTTATTTATTTTAGTATTTATTGTTTAATAGTTGGTTTACTTGTAATATTATTTTTATAATTTTGAATTTAAAAACTACAATATCAATTATTGTAGTTTTATTATGGTTTAATCTTCTAATTCTTTTATACTATTTTCATCTAATTTAACATTATTAATTGAATCAAATCTCTTAGTTATTTTTTCAGTTGTTTTGTGAATGTTTTCAACATCATTATTAACTGTTTGTATAGTTCTTGATAGTTTATCCCATCTTTCTCTATATCTTCCAAATTCAACTCCTAATTTATTTAATTCTTCGTGTATAACTGTTGTATATTTGTCTCTTTCTAATCCCATTAATACTGATTGAATAATAGTAAGTAAACTCATTAGTGTTGTTGGAGATGTTATCCATACTTTTTTACTAGCAGCATATTTAATTATATTTGGATGATATGCATTTATTTCTGCAAATATTGCTTCTGCTGGTAAGAACATTATTGCTTGATTTGTTGTTTCTCCATTTATTATGTATTTACTAGCAATCGCATCAATATGTTTTTTAACATCATTATCAAATACTTTACTTCTTTCATTTCTTTCTGTTTCACTTAGTCCTTTTTCAACTAATCTTCTATAATTTTCAAGTGGAAATTTTGAATCTATACAAATTGTCCCTAGTGGCTCTGGTCCAAATACTATCGCATCTGCTATATAAGAATTAGAAAGAGTGTATTGTGTTCTATATATTTTATCATTCTTTTCTCCAAATATAGATGAAAGAATATGATATAAATTTACTTCTCCAAAAATACCTCTACTCTTTTTATCTGTTAATATACTTTCAAGAGATACTATTTCATTACCAAGTCCATCTATTTTCTTTTGTGCTTCATCTATTCTTGTTAATCTATTCATAACTTCTGTGAATGTTTTATTTGTTTTATCAAATCCATCTTCTAATTTTTCATTTACCTTTTGATTTATTAAATTTAATTTTAATTCTATTCTATCATTTAAACTATTGAAATCTTTATTTAAATCATTAGCAAAGTTATGTTTAAAATCACTTATCTCTTTTATAACATTTATTTCTGTTCTACTTAATTTTTCATTTAATTCACTATTATTTTTTCTTGTTAATAATATTATTAATAGTATTATTACTACTACTAGAAGTCCTACAATTACATATTCCATTTTTAACACCTACTTTATCTTTAATATTTTATTTACTATTACACTTATTATATATGTTATCGCTAATAGTGTAAATATCTTTATTAATATAATTGGATTAGACATACTTTCAATAAATGAAGTTCCAACAAATCCCCAAAAATATACAAGTGATATTTTACCAATTAATAATGCTGTAAAATACTTTTTAAAATCCATTTTAACTAGTCCTGCTGCTATATTAATCATAAATGCAGGAGTAAATGGTATAGCAATTAATATTGTCAGTTGTGATACTGTTATATTCTTAAATATCTTTTTATATTTTTTTAATAATTCTTTATCTTCTGTAAGATTTTCAAATTTATTTCCAAATCCTTTTTTGAATATGAAATATGACATTATACATCCAAGAATAGTAAATATCCAGGATAATATGAATCCGAGTAGATTACCAAATACCAAAAAGTTAATGGTTATAAATACCATTAATGGTAATACTGGAACTATTGATTCAATAAGTATAAATAAGCAACCGATTAAGGCACCTCTTGCTCCTGATGTGTCTATAAAACTTACTATTTCTTTTAATATATCTATCATATTTCTTCCCTAAATAATTATAATACTTTTTCATTTAATTTTCTAGATAATAAACTTTGTAACCAAGTGAAGATAATATCATTGTTGCTCTCTTACTTAGTTTTCCACTTTTACAATATAAATAATAATTTTCTGTTTTATTTAAATATCTTCTATAATTATTTATTAAATCATCATATGGAATATTTATACTACCATTTAAATGGTGTTCACTATATGTATATTTATCGCTTACATCTATTATTTTCATAATATCACCTAAGATATTTTATGAAAAAAAGATGAATTGTTATTCATCTTCACTTCCAAAGAAATCATCAAAGAAATCTTCATCATTATTTTTATCATTTACTACTACACTATCAACATCAATATTAACTTTTGGTTTTTCAAGTCCAAGTTCATTGAATTTTGGTTCTTCTGGTTTTTGTTCAACAACCTTTGGTTCCACTGGTTTAATTTCCGGTACTGATTCTATTGGAGTTGATTTAACTTCTTGTGTCATTTCTGGTTCAATAAATCTTGGTTTAATTACATCTTGACTGATAGGTTCTACTATTGGTTCCTCTTTTTTAGGAGTGAATTCTTCAAAATTATCAATAAATTTATTTTCATTTGTTGTAGTATTTGTACTTTCTGGTACTTTATGATCAAATATATTATTTATTTCTTTTTCAATATCTTCTTCACTCTTTTCAGTTAGAGGTACTGGTTTAGTAGCAGTTTCATTAGCTTGTTGATTATTTTGAGGTACATTATTTAATGCTTGCTTGTTATTTTCTCTTTCTAGCATTTCATTTCTTTCTAGTTCTGCTATTTTAGCATCTAACTTTTTAACATAATCCTCATAGCTATCAACCATGCCACCGCCCATTGGCATTTTAACACCACCTGGCATCATACCTCCCATGCCTGGCATAAATTGTCCTGACATTGGCATTCCGCCTCTCATACCTCCTACAGGGTTACCCATTGGAGTTGGTGTGCCTTGGCTTTCTTTTAATTTATTTACATATTCTTTAACATCAAATACTTTTACATCATGATGTTGTCTAACTGTGTAATCCATCTTAGGATATTTTTTACCCCAGTCGATTTTATAGTCATATGTTAGTTTTGTTTTAAATGGCATACTTCTAAATCTGTTAATAATTACTTCTCCCTCTTTTAGAGCTTGTAAATCACTTACTGTGAATAATGGTCTAATTGGAGGAGCTGGTTTATCTTTTTCAGCTTTTGGTGGCTTTTGGTCACCTAATAATTTACTAATTTCTTCAAGTGCTGCAAGTTCAGTACTCATTAAATATACAAAGTTACCACAGTTACCTTTAATAGTTTCTGCTACATCTTTTCCATAAACTTTATTTAATTGTGAAAAGTTTTGAATAACGAAACTAAATCTAATATTTCTTGAACGAGATGCTGTAATCATTGTTTCTACATCTTTTAATGCTGGCATATTTGCAAAC
>CAKOKV010000005.1 GCA_934095805.1 uncultured Bacilli bacterium
GTATATAGTTGATTTATTTGTGGCAGATGCTGGCGGATCTATTGTTCCTGGTAGTGTCATAGATCTTGATGCAATGAACAATTTTAAAACTTCTTATGTAGCAGGTTCTGGAATAAGACTTCTTAATCCTAAGGTTGAAAACCAGCTTACTTTAAAAGCTTATAAACCAAGAAATACTATAAAACTCACAGTTATTTTGAATGACTCTGGTGAAATATTAGATTATTATTTAAAAGAAAATGAAGTCATTATAAGTAGAAATATGTCTTATAAAGAGGCAGATAATATTTTAAATGGTATTTTATCTTGTGATTTTAGTAATTCTATTTTTGAATTATTTATGCTTTCTAAAGCACTTGAAGCCAGAAATGAAAGAAAATTTGGATATTGGAAACTTAAAAACGATTTAAATCCTAGATATACTAGACAATATAAAAGTGAAAGTATAGTTAGTGAGTTTGCTGTTTTATATAATCAAATTGTTGCTGCTATAGCAAAAGAATTAAATATACCTTTTGTATATAGAGTTCAACAAGAAGAATATTTAACTCAATTTGTTGATGAAAACAATCTTAAAATAAATGATGTCACTAGAAAACTTATTGAAAGAACTTATATGCAAAGTAAATATTCAAATGTACCGATGAAACATGATGGACTTGGTGTAGATCAATATGCTAAAGTATGTAATCCACTTAGAGAGTATCCTAGTTTATATGATCAATATTTATTACATCAATTTTATTTTAAAGATATTTTTATGAACTTTGATTATCAATCTTATTTAGATATGATTGCATACTTTAATAAAAGAAGTGAAGAAATTTCTCTTTACAAAGCTGAATATGACAGAGAGGCACGACTTATTAGAAGAAAATAATTATACTTTTCTTGATATGCCTTTCTTTTTTAATATGATTTTTCTTATAAAATCAAATGGTATTATTGAAAAAGCTAATATAAGCATTATTTCAAATTCATAAATAGATAGACCTGTTGTTCTAAATAATGTTCCTCCAAAATATATAAGTATCACTTGAACTATTGCTATAAAAAATACTATTGCTATGAATACTTTATTTTTTAACAAATTAGAAAATGTATTTATTCTATATGTTCTTGCATTAAATGCATTAAATATTGTAATAAATATAAACAGTCCAAAAAATGCAGTTAATATATATTTATCTGATATGTCAGTTTGATATATTTTACCTATTAATGGAGACTTTAAAAACCATGTACATAATAATGAAGTATATATACCATTACATAATATTTGATTAATCATATACTTATTTATTATTTTTTCATCTCTTTTTTTAGGACTTTCCATCATATATTCAATTAAAGCTGGCTCATATGAGAATGCTAAACCAGCAAGAGTATCCATCACCATATTTATCCATAGTATTTGTATTATAGTTACTGGATTTAAAACTCCTATAAAAGGTCCAATTATGTTTAAAAATACTGCTGAAAAATTAACTGTTAATTGAAATATTATAAATTTTCTTATACTTTTAAATATTGTTCTACCATAAAGTATAGCTTTTGATATAGATAAAATATTATTATCAAGTATTACTATGTCACTTGTTTCTTTTGCTACTTCTGTTGCACTACCAAGTGAAAATCCTACATCTGCTTTCTTTAATGCAGGTGCATCATTAACTCCATCTCCCGTCATTCCGCATATTAAGTTCATTTCTTGACTTAATCTTACTAATTTATTTTTATCTTGTGGTAAACTTCTACTTAAAACTTTTAATCTCGGTATTATTTTTTTAATAGATTCATCATCCATATTATTAAATTCATCACTTGTTAATATTATATCTTTATCTGATTCAATTATTTTTAAATCTTTTGCTATTGCTACTGCTGTTTCTTTTGAATCTCCTGTAACCATGCATACTTGAATACCAGCTGATTTTATTAATTCAATTCCTCTAAATGCTTCTTTTCTAATATTATCTTTTAAAAATACAAAACCAAGTAATGTTAAATTTTTAAACTCATCATCAGTGTTTATTGCAAGAGCAAGTGCCCTTTCACCCTGTTCTGTTTTTTCCTTTATATATTTACTTATCTTAATTTTATCAATTAACACCCTTTTGGTACCATCACTTTTTAAATATGTTGTGCATTTATTTAATATTATTTCATAAGCACCTTTAATGAATACTGTTTTATTATTATAGTTAGTTGTTACCGCTGAATATTTCTTTTTACTATCAAATTCTTCTCTATTTATAATTTTATATTTTGTTTTATCTTCTTTTTTACAAAAATTAAGTATTGCTCTATCTGTTGTATTTCCTCCTTCTGCAACATTATTATTGAAAAATGATTCGTTATTGTAAACAAGAGATTGATAAAATAATTCATTTAATTTTTTATTGTTACCTATTTTCTCTATTGTGTTATATTCATTCAATTCTGTATCAACTATTCTTTGTACTTTTAATTTTCCTTCTGTTAATGTACCAGTTTTATCGGTAAATAATATATTTAATGAACCAGCTGTTTCTATACCTACTAATTTTCTAACAAGTACATTATTCTTTAATAATCTTTTCATATTAGATGATAGAACAAGTGTAATCATCATTGGTAAACCTTCTGGTACAGCCATTACTATAACTGCTACACTTAATGTTAAACCATATAAAAGATGTGGGAATATAGTTTTAAATGTTAATATCTTGTTAATATCAAAATTATTTGCTACTACAACAGAATTAAATAAATATGAAATAAGAATTAAAAAGGCACATATATATCCTAATCTACTTATTTGTTTAGCAAGTACTCTAAGTCTATATTTTAATGGACTTTCTATTGTGTTTTCTTGTATATCTTGTGCAATTCTACCATAAAAAGTTTTATCTCCCACGAGTGTAACTTCCATTATTCCTTTTTTACCACAAACAATACTTCCCATATATACTTCATTATTATTAGTATTTTTATGCTTCTCTTTTGTTTCCCCTGTAAGAGAACTTTCATCTATATATAATTCACCATCAATAATTACTCCATCTGCTGGTACCTTATCCCCACTTTCTAGATACACAATATCTCCTACTACCACTTCATCCATATTAATTAATATTTTCTTAGAATCTCTTAGTACTTTTACTTTTATTAATGAGTTTTCTTCACTTAATTTTTCAAAAGCTTTTTCACTACCATATTCAGATAATGCAGAAATAAATGTAGCTAAAAAAACAGAAACAGCAATACCTAATGTTTCAAAAATATTAGAATCTTGAAATAAAAAAATAATTTTTATTGCTAAAGCTATTAATAATATTTTAATTATTGGATCACTCAACGATTCAATAACTAACTTTAAAAATGTATTTTTCTTTTTCGTTGTTAATTTATTACTTCCATATTTATTTTTATTGTTTATTACTTCTTTACTGCTAAGACCTGTCTTGATATTTGTTCTCATATTTTCCTCATTAAATTTTATTATGGGAGCAATAAAAAAATACCAATTAAGGTATTTAGTTTTTCTTATTATCTACTTCTTGATGGTATGCTATCTTCTTTTGACTTTATAAATTCATCTATTTTATTAAAGTCTAGTTTTTCAAACTGCATAATTTCAGGAAAAGTTCTTGCATCTATTGCTGTATCCATATATGCCCTATCAAAAATATCAAAAAGTTGATGAGCTGTCTCATATTTAAATTTGTCAGTAATAATTGGTGGTATTTCTGAGTCCTTATCTTCTTGTTCTTGGACATAAGTTGCTATATATGATTTATATCTATCAAAAACATCTGAAAACAATCTTTGTTTTGCTTCTATTTCATCCTTAGAATGTGTCTGTTTTGAAATTCCTGCATTTTCTAATTCTTCTGCACTTCTAAATGCATCTTCCTTAGGATCATATTGAATTCCACTATCTATTAAGATCATTCTGCCAATTAAATATCCTATATCTTCTCTGACATCTTTATATCCGTTAAAATTTTCTAATGTTGGTTCATACATTTTTAAATATTCCTGTAACTCTGGGATATGTTCTATTCTTTTTGCTACATCATAATAACTATCAGCATAATAACTATATATTCTTAATTCTTTTTCTGCCGATTCTTTATCAGCTATTTCAGACATTATTTTTGCTCTTTCTTCTGGTGATGCATGATAAGCTTTTATTATTTTCATTCTATCCGCATCATTTAATCTTACTAGTACTGACATTTTTATCACCTCTATATATATTATATAACCTTTTTTCCAAATTTAAACAATGATTAAATTTAATTTACTTTTTTAATGTAAACTATTTATATTATTTCTTTGTATAAAGTACTTTCTTTTGATAGTTCTTCATGATTACCTATCCCCTCTACTTTTCCTGCTTCTATTAAAACTATATTATCCATTTGTTTCAATATTTTTTTATCTCTTGAAATTATCATAATTGTATGATCTTTTTTCTTTTCTTTTAATATTTTCATTACTGTATCTCTATTTTCTTTATCTAATGCTTCAATAATTTCATCAAACAAGAATATTTTAGTATCTTTTATTAATACTCTTGCAATTGCTAAAAGTCTTTTATCACTTGATGATAATAATTTGGTACTATTTGATATTACTGTATCATATCCCTTTTCTAACGACATTATTGTTTCATGTATACCTAAACTTTTACATATTTTTTCTATATCACTTGTTTCTTTACCTATAATTGTTAAATTATCTTTTATACTACTGTTAAAAAAGAAAGGATTTTTTCTTGCTATTGATATAACATTATAATAAGAAGTATCATCTATTGTAGATATATCTAAATCGTCTATCATTATACTACCTTGTATTTGTCTATTCATTTTCATTAACAAATCGAATACACCAGTTTTACCACTTCCTGTTTTTCCTGTAATTGCTGTTATAGTGTTTGGTTTTACTTCAATTGTAAAATCATTTAATACTGGATCGTGTCTATATCCATATAAAACATGACTAAAATCTATTTTACCTTTTGGTTCAGTTATCTCTATTTTATTTTCATTATCACTTTTAGCATACTCAAATAATTTATTTATTCTTGATAAAGACATCTTAACATTTTTATATTCTAAATTCATTGTTGAAACTAATGAGAAATTATCTATAATCTTTTGATAGTAACTATATATTACTAATAGTACACCCAATTCCATATTACCCTTTGATATTTCAATAACTCCATATATAAATACAAATAATCTCAATATTTCAAATATATAAACTGTTATTATATTGATAGCATAATAACATATTGAATATTTTTTATATGATTGTAAATATTTATTTGTTTCATTTGATGCTCTATTGTTAATACTTTTTCCTAGATTAAATCCTTTTATTTCTTTAATTCCGCTGAAAAAGTCATTTATCGCACTTGTTTTTTTATCATAATTATCTTTTCTTTCTTTGTTGAAAACTTGTATTTTATTTCCAAATATTATTATTAATGTAAGTACTATTATTGAAAAAGCTATTGTTATAAAAAATAATGTTATGTTTATATTAAAGAAATAATAATATATTACTAAGAATTCTAATAACTGTACAATTCTATATATACCATTTGTTATAAAACTACATACTATATCAATATCAGTTCCCATTATATTTAAATATTCTCCTGGTGTGAATCTTGATAAACTGAATATTGAATTATTATTTGTATATTGCATTCCGATTGATGTTGATTCTTTATAAAGTTTACTGTATACAGAATAATAAGTTCTTTGCCTAATATATTCAAATAGTTTATAAATACTCATTGATATTATATATATAATTAGTATATTTATTGCTTCTCCATACTTTGAATCTGAAATATAATTTACTGTTTCACTATAAAGTATTGGGTTTATTAATAATATTGCTCTTAAAACTATACATACAAACAATTCGAAAAATATTTCTTTTTTACTTTTTTTTATTATTACTTTTATAAAATCTTTCATATTTACCATCCTATTCTATATAAGTATAACATACCCACTGTTGTTAAATAAATAATTTATATATAAGAATTTTTCATTTTATGGTACAATATATTTAAGAGGTTTTAGTATGAAAAGAATTGATAAAAATAATTATTATTTAGATATAGCAGAGGCAACTTTAGAAAGAGCCACTTGTTTAAGAAAAAAATGGGGAGCAGTTATCGTTAAAAATGATGAGATTATATCAACTGGTTATAATGGAGCTCCAAGAGGTAGAAAGAATTGTGATGATCTTGGATATTGTATTCGTGAACAACTAAATATTCCAAGAGGTGAAAGATATGAATTATGTAGAAGTGTGCATGCTGAACAAAATGCTATTATTTCTGCAAGCAGAAGCGAAATGATTGGTGCTACACTTTATATGGTTGGTAAAGATTCAAAAACTGGTGAATATGTAGAAAATTCAATGAGTTGCTCTATGTGTAAAAGAGTTGTTATCAACAGTGGAATCGAAAAATTGGTTATTAGAGATAGTAAAGATAAATACAGAGAAATTTTAGTAAGCGATCTTATTAAAAATGATGAAAGTTTAGATGGAAAATTAGGTTATTAAAAGAGGTTAAAAAATGAAATTAGATGTTATAGTACCTTCATATAATGAAGAAGAAAATGTTGTTAACTTTTATGAAAAAGTTAATGAAGCATTGGGGGATATTAAACACAACTTTATTTTTGTGGATGATGGAAGTAAAGATAAAACATTAAAAAAATTAAAAGAACTACACGAAAAAGATGATGAGCGTGTAAAAATTGTTAGTTTTTCTAAAAATTTTGGTAAAGAAGCAGCTATTTATGCCGGTCTTTTACACTCTACTTCTGATTATGCTTGTATAATTGACTGTGATTTACAACAAAATCCAAATTATATGGTTAAAATGTATAAATTTTTAAATGAAAATCCAGATTATGATTCAGTTTGTATGTGTCAAAAACAACATAAAAAGAGATTTTTTCAAAGATGTTTTTATAATATTATGGGAAAACTTTCTAATATGGATATAGTTGATGGTGCAAGTGATTTTAGAATGTTTAGAAGAAATATGGTGAATTCTATTGTATCATTAGATGAAAAAAATAGATTTTCAAAAGGAATATTTAGTTATGTAGGATTTAAAACTTATTATGATTCTTACAAAGTAGAAGAAAGAAAAGGTGGCACTACTAAATGGAATAAAGTTAAATTATTTAACTATGCTTTTGATGGTATAGTTGCATTTAGCACAAAGCCGCTTAGATTCGCAACCTATACTGGAGTATTAACTAGCTTTGCTGCATTTATTTATTTAATTGTTATTATTATTAAAGCTATAGTTAAAGGAGTTGATACTCCTGGTTATTCTTCTTTAATGTGTGTGATGCTTTTCCTTGGCGGTCTACAATTAATATTCTTAGGGATTTTAGGTGAATACTTAGGCAAGACATATAATGAAACTAAAAATAGACCAATATATATTGCTAAAGAAGAGATTGGATTTGATGAAGATTACTTATGAAAAAATTGTGGAAAAAATGTTTAAAACTTTATAATAAATATGAAGAAATAATTAATTATTTAATAGTTGGCGGTCTTACTACTGTTGTGAGTTTGGGAAGTTATTATTTATGTATTTTGACTTTTTTAAGTCCTGATATTTGGTATCAGCTTCAAGCAGCTAATATTATTTCTTGGATATGTGCTGTAACTTTTGCTTATTTTGCTAATAGAATATTTGTTTTTAAAAGTAAAAATGAAAAAAAATTAAAAGAGGCAGCTAGTTTTTATGGTTCTAGAGTAGCAACTTTACTTATGGATATGGGTATTATGTTTGTATTTGTCACTCTATTACATTTAAATGATAAAATTATGAAATTAGTTGTTCAAGTTGTTGTAACTGTTGCTAATTATGTTTTAAGCAAATTATTTGTTTTTAAAAAGAAATAATTCTAATATTTATTAATTGTTAATAATATGTTAGTATATTTATAGATAAGGAGGTGCTTTATGTACGGAAATGCATATGGTAGTGACTTTGATTCTTATTTTGGTAATTCTGGAGTTTCTAGTTTACAAAGTGCAGGTATGTGGACAATTATTTCATTAGTTGTTGCAATCGTTGCTGGTATTTGTTTATACTTCACTGTTTTCGCTGATAAGAATGAAAATAATTACAAAGGATTTATGGCTAAACTATATGAGTTTGTTAAATTCAAAAAAATGTATATTACTACAATATTAAAGGTATCTTATTTAGTTTTTGCTATATTTACTACATTATCATCTTTTAGTTTTATTTCAACTAGTTTTATTCTATTCTTATTAGTACTAATTGGCGGAAATTTAATTTTAAGAATTGTATATGAATTTTCATTAGTATTACTTTCAATTCATGAAAATGTAAGCGAAATTAATAAGAAAATAAAAAAATAATCATTTAAAGATGATTATTTTTATTGTAAGTTTATATGACTCATAGCATTCATACTTAATGGTGCGAATTTTTTATTTTTATATAATATATAAGCTGCAGCACCAATCATAGCAGCATTATCTGTACAATACTTTTTAGGTGGCATATGCATCTCTACACCTATACTATCACACATTTCTTTTAACGATTCTCTTATATAAGTATTACTTGCTACTCCTCCACTTATAAGTAATGTTTTTAAATTATATTTTAATAAAGCTTTTTTTGTTTTATCAACTAAATGACTAGTTACACAAGTTTGGAATGATGAAGCTATATCATATTCATTAACTTCATTTCCTCTTTGTCTTTCATTGTGAACCAAATTATTTATATGACTCTTTATGCCACTAAAACTAAAATTGTATGAATCATCATTTAGAATATTAGGCATTTTATATGTTGGATTTCCTTGTAATGCATATTTTTCAACATTAGGTCCTCCTGGATAAGGCAAATTTAATATTCTTGCTACTTTATCATATGCTTCGCCTATAGCATCATCTAGTGTTTGACCTATATACTCAAATGAATCTTCACTTTTCATTAAAATTAAATCAGTATGTCCACCAGATATTATTAATGATAAAAGTGGATATTCTAAATGATTACCTATCATATTAGCATAAATATGTCCCATCATATGATTAACAGCTATAAAAGGTTTCTTATATATATATGATAATGCTTTTGTTGCTTCAACACCTACTAATAAACTTCCTAAAAGACCAGGAGCATAAGTACAAGCAAATGCATCAATATCCTCAAATTTCATATTAGCTTTTTCCATACATTCATTTATTACCATTGTAATATTTTCTAAATGTAAACGGCTTGCTACTTCTGGAACTACTCCTCCATATTTTGTATGAACATCTATTTGAGTATTAATAATTGTTGCTATATCTTCAAAACCATTTTTAATAATACTTACACTAGTTTCATCACAAGAAGATTCTACTGCTAAGATATAAACATCTTTCATTATTTCACCTTCTCCATAATTATAGCTGTGTCTTCACCATAATATCTGTCTCTTAAACTTATTTCTTTAAATCCTAATTTATTATATAATCTTAATGCCTCTATATTATTTTCATTTACTTCTAACATTATTCTGCTGTATTTTTCTTTTTGAAACATTTCTTCCATTAATGCTGTTGCTATACCTTGTTTTCTATTTTCTTCATTTACAAATAAATTCATTATATCAATAACACCATCTACTAGTCTGATTTCTAAATAGCCTAATACTGTATCTCCATTTTTATAGTTATATACTGAATCTGTATCTGATAATATTTCTTTTTCTATCATTTTTCTACCTCTATCTTTTTAATGTAATTTGCTTTTATAAAATGTGGATTTTCACTTTCTGAATCCTTTAGATAATTTATTATTTTTTCTATATTTAATTTATGCTCTACAACTGTATAATTATAATTATTTTCAGTTACATATTGTTCTTCTAGTATTATATTATTATCTTTGTCTGTTGCAGCTATATAATAACCTTTATTATCTTCTATGATAGCCATTTTGTCTTCATTAAGATTACTACTTATTAAATATGCCATCAAACTTGAAATAGTATTTATTTTAATATTTAAAGCATATGCTATTGTTTTAGCAGAACTAAGTCCAATTCTAATTCCCGTAAAACTTCCTGGACCATTTACTACTATAATTTTTTCTAAATCTTTTATATCAAGATTATTTTCATCAAATATAGCTGCTATCATTGGCATTGTATATATTGAATGAGAATATTCACTTTCTTGTGTTTTAATATATAGATTATCTTTTGTCTTTAAAGCAATTGTTATTAGTTCATCATGAGTATCTATAAATAATATCATTTTATCCCTCTTTTCACTGCATAGTTTTCCTACTCGGCAATATTATACCAAAATAAGAAGAGTATTTCTACTCTTCTGTTTTAGTTTGCTTTTTAGTTTTTTTAGAAGTTTCTTCTTTGTTTTCTTCTTTTTCTTCTTTATTTTCTCTTTCCTCATCAGAAATTTTTTCATCTTTTTTAATTTTAATTTCACTATTAGCTTCTACAATATCTTCTATTTCTTCTTTTGTTAATGTTTCCTTTTCTGCTAAAACTTTTGCTAATACTTCAACTAAATTTTTATGCTTTTTAAGTATTTCTTTTGCTTGAGCATAACATTCGTCAATTATTTTTCTTACTTCTTTATCAATTTCTAGTGCAACTTGATCTGAGAAGTTTTTAGTTTGATTATAATCTCTACCTAAGAATACACTTTCACTTCTATGTTCTAATTGAACAGCACCAAGTGAACTCATACCATATTCTGTAACCATACTTCTGGCTATTTTTGTTGCTCTCTTTAAGTCATCACTTGCACCTGTTGATATTTCATTTAAGAATATTTCTTCACTTACACGGCCTGACAATAAAGTTATAATTTGTTCTTCTAGTTCTTTTTTAGTATATACAAGTGTTCTTTCTTCTTTTGGAAGCATTTGTGTATATCCACCTGCCATACCTCTTGGAATAATTGTTATCTTATGTACTTCTTCACCATTTGGAAGAACTATTCCAGAAACTGCATGTCCAGCTTCGTGATATGAAACTATTTTCTTTTCATATTCTGTTACTTTTCTACTAGTTTTTGCTGGACCCATAAGAACTCTATCACTAGCTTCATCTATTTCATCCATTGTAATTGCATCTTTATCTCTTCTTACAGCAAGTAATGCTGCTTCATTAAGTAAGTTTTCTAAATCTGCTCCTGAATACCCTGGTGTTCTTTCAGCTATATGTTTTAATTTTACACTTGGAGCAAGTATTTTATTTTTAGCATGAACTTTTAAAATTTCTTCTCTTTCTTTAACATCTGGTCTTCCAACTGTTACTTGTCTATCAAATCTTCCTGGTCTTAATAATGCTGGATCTAATACATCTGGTCTATTTGTTGCAGCTATAATTATGATTCCTTCATTTTCACTAAAACCATCCATTTCTGATAGTAATTGATTTAATGTTTGTTCTCTTTCATCGTGTCCACCGCCAAGTCCAGTTCCTCTTTCACGACCTACTGCATCTATTTCATCTATAAATATTAAGCATGGTGCAGTTTGTTTAGCTTGTTTAAACATGTCTCTTACACGAGATGCTCCAACACCTACAAATAATTCTACAAAGTCACTACCACTTATATAGAAGAATGGTACTTTTGCTTCTCCTGCAACTGCTTTTGCAAGTAATGTTTTACCTGTTCCTGGAGGACCTACTAGTAATACTCCTTTTGGAATTCTAGCTCCCATTTTAGTGAATTTCTTTGGATTCTTTAAGAAGTCTATTAATTCTTGAACTTCTTCTTTTTCTTCTGTTAATCCAGCTACATCTTTAAATGTTTTAGTTCCGCCATCTTCTGATAATTTAGCTCTACTTTTACTAAAATCAAATGTACCTTTTCCATTATTGCTTAATTTAGCTATCATTACATAAGCAAGTACTCCAAATATTATAATTGGAACTATATTTACAACTACATTTAACCAAGTACTATTTTCTGGATTTGTATTTGTTTGTACTTTTAAATTGTTATTTTCAGCAAGTTCATATACTGATGAGATAACCGTATCTGTATAAGGAATAGTTACTGTAAAAGATTCACCTTTTCCATAATTATTTAATTTTCCTGTTAATATATATACTCCTGCAGCATTTTTAGGAGTTACTGTTAATTCTTTAACATTATTATTTCCTATTTCTTTTGTTAACTCATTATAGTCTATTTTATTTACTTTTGTACTAAATGAATTTAAGAATAAATATGATCCCAATACTACTATTGTTAGTATTACATAAGGCATCAAATTCATACCTTTTTTAGTCTTTTTTATATTCATTGCTTCTTTCCTTTCTTCTAATAATATCTCAATATTATATCATACTCTTCGGTAATTTTCTTGTCAAGATTTGACTTTTTTAGTCCTGGAAGCCATACTATATTATCTTTTGAATCAAGTACTACCGGCCATGTATTTCTATCTTTCATTTTTATTTTTTCATTTATGAATATTTCATTTACTTTTTTGTGTGCATTTAGTCCTTTTAATTTGATTTTATCACCATCTCTTCTGTTTCTAACATACAATGGTAAACTTATTTCAGAACTGTTTAATCTTATTGTGTAATTTGATGTATCGTTAGTTTCATTTACTTTTTCTATTATTTTTCCATTTGGTAAATTTACAAGTTCATCAATTTGTATTTCATATTCGTCATTAACATCATCATCATAGCTAAATGATAACTCATTGTATGATTTTACTACTATTACATTATTTGGTAGATGTACTATACTATTAGATTTATTTGATGTTATTAAATCAAAAATTAGATCAACATGAGCATCACCAATTATTAATAAGTCATCTCCATATATTTTTTCTAATATATTATATATTATTTTTGTTTGTATTACATTATCAAGTGCTTTAAATCTATCAATATCTAAGTTTCCATTTTGGAATACTTTATTAAATTCTTTATTTGCAATTGAATCTATATAGTTACTATTTTTTAATAATGTTTCACTAAATTTCAAGAATTTTTTATGTATGTTTGGTTCTTCTTGCTTTAAAAATGGTAATACAGTATGTCTATATCTATTTCTTGTATAATGATCTTCATTATTTGATTGATCTATTGCAAATTTAATATTATTTTGTTCATCAAATTTCATTATTTCATCTTTTGTAACTGTAATTAAAGGTCTAACTATTTTATATGCACCTTTATCTACTATTCTACTAAACCCGCTATAACCTTTTAAAGTAGATCCTCTTACTATTCTCATAAGAATTGTTTCTATTAAATCGTCTCCTTGATGAGCTGTCATTAAATATTTTGCATGATAATTAAAAACCAATTCTTCAAAGAAATTGTATCTTACACTTCTTGCTTCGTTATGAAAATTATCATCACCCCATTTAGTAATTTTAACATATTCAAATACTATATTATTTTGTTTACAATAATTTTCAAGATCTATTTTTTCTTGTTCACTTTCTTTTCTTTTATTATGATTAACATGAGCACAAACTATATTTAAATCCATTTTATTTTTAAATTCATTTAATATATATAGTAGTGCCATTGAGTCAGGTCCCCCAGAAACACCTACGACTATTGTATCTCCTACTGAAAGACCTATTTCTTTTCTGATAAAATTATATACTTCTTCCATATCAAGCCTTTCCTAATCTTCAATTTTTATTACTATTTCATTCTTACCAGAATAAAGATGCTTTTCCCTTATTCTTCTAGCTACATATTCTGGATCTTGTAATTTATTTATTTGATCTTTGTAATCTTCTTCTAATTCCAATTCTTCATTATACTTTTCTTGTAAACTAGCTATTTCTGTTTTATTACTATTTATTTGAGATAAATATGTAATTAAAGTAGACCCAAAAATCACAATAGATATTATAAACCCTATTGTTAAAAAAGTCACTCTAAACTTAGTTTTTTGACTCACCTTTCTCATATTAACCCCATTTTCTATTATAATTATAACTTTATCAAATAGTAATTACAATTAATAACACTTTTTTTTACATTTTTTTTGTAAATTTTTTGTTATTTAAATATAAGAATGTTAAAACTGTAATCATTATAAAATAAATATTTATTATACCTCCATTTATATAATAGAATATTTTAAAATATATAAGTGTTATATTTGTGAAAAGTAATAATGAATTTAAAAAAGTATATATTTTCTTTACATTATAAATATATTTATATGAAAATTTATATGTTATTTGAATTATTATTCCAGCTAAAAAAGAAAAAAGAAATGATAATATTTGTTCTTTTAGTGTCATTATTTAAATAACCTTGACATTATACTTTCTGCTTTCAATTTTTTATTGTCATCTAAGTACATTACTGAGAATATTTTTCCTTTTATTGATAGATTGCCTTGAAAAGTATCTAATTTTAATAATTCTAAATTTTCTCCTTTAATTATTATTGGTCCCATAATGCTGTCAACAAAGAATTCTGTATCATCAAAGCTATTTAATTTTTTTATTCCTGATAATATTATAGTTTTTCTCTCAGTTATTGTTATTATATGATTGAAAGTGTCTGTAATATCTTTTTTATCCATAGTTTATTCCTCCATTTAAATATATGTTTAAAGATTTTAAACTATGAAAAAAGACTACTAGGTAGTCTTTAATATTTAAATTATTCCTCAGTATTTTCTGGATTATTCTTTCTTTCTAATTCCTTTTCATATTCTTCGTAAATAACTCTTTCAAATTCAGCTCTAGTTTCTGAATTAATAGGATGAACTATATCAACATGTTTACCAGTTGGAAGTTTACGGCTAGGCATTCCTAAATATAAATTACCTTCTAAGCCTTCTAAGATTTTAATATCATGAATTGCAATTGCTTCGTCTATTGTAACTGTTGCTTTTCCTCTTAAATTATTATCTCTGTCTCTGTTTTCTAATTTTACTTTTACATATGTAATTTTCATGATTTCCTCCTTAATAATTAGATAATATAATTATATTATATTTGCAAGTTTTTTTCAATATTTTAAACTAAATTTTGCTTATAATTACTGATTTGGTTGCTATATCAGAATAAGTAAAAGATTTTAATCCTTTATTAGTTTCTACTGTAAAAATATTTGAATGAAAACTTTTTATTTTTCCCTCAAAATATTCAAATTTATTTCTTCTCATTATTACTTTAATTTTTAATTTTTCATCTTTTAATTTGAATATTTCTTCTTTTATTTTATTTATATTCATTTTGTTCCTTTCTTGGATATGCAGTTATCATCATACCTTTTGTTTTTATTCCACCTATTCCGTCACTTTTATATTTTGTTTTATTAATTAGTTCTTCCAAATCTATTTCTTCATTTTTATCTGTTAATGCTAATCCAGATGCTATTATAGCAGGATCTAATGCATGTATATTCACATGATTCGGACTTGATGCAAAAGTTGCTCCTGATTTTATTAATGATATAAAATCACTTTGACAAGCACCTGCAACTATTAATAATTCATTTTCGTTTTTTATTTTTCTTACTTCTTTAACAGTGTCTATAAAAAATCTGCTATTTTTATAATTATCATTATTTTTTCTTCTTTTATAATAAGCATCATGACCTGTTATTACTAAAATATTTGGATTATGTTTTTTTAACAAATTATTAACATTATTTTTAAAATCTTTTTCGGTAAATTTATATGAATATGCCATTACTTTTTGTGATTTATAATATTTATTGCACTTATCTATATATTCTTGGTCAGAATCTAAATGTAATATAGTTCCTGGAATATAAAAGAAATCTTTAATGTTTAATTGTCTTATTGCTTCAAAATCTTCTTTTTTTTTACTTATTGTTGATAAGATTAAATCATCTTTTTCTGAGTCAGCATAAAGCCTTACATCTACACCTTTAAGATATATTGTGTTATTTTCTATTTTATCTATTTTAAATAGAATATCATTTCCATACTTTTTTCTCGTTACATAGTCACCTATTTTTAACATAATACCCCTAGTTAAATATATAATTTGTTTTATAAAAATATACATAAAAAAAGAACAATTTAAATTGCTCTTAATTATTAAATTATATATTGTTTGATATATCTATAAATTCTTCTATACTTAATGATTCAGCTCTAGCTGTTAAATTTTTATTATGTTTTTCTAATATTTTTTGTATTCTATTTTGATCATAATTTATTAAATTATTTCTAAGATTTTTTCTTTTATGAGTAAATGAATCTTTTATTAGTTTATATAGTTTTTTTTCATTAGTTACTATTTCTTTGTACTTATTTGTTGTTTTTAATTTTATTACAGCACTGTCTACTTTTGGTACTGGTTCAAAACAATTTTTATTAACAATACATACTGTTTCAATATTGAAATTGTATTGTAGAAAAACTGATATTGATCCATAATCTCTTGTGCTTGGTTTAGCTGCGAATCTTTCTGCAACTTCTTTTTGTACCATTATTGTTATTTCATATGGATTTGATTCACTAACTATTTTGTTAATTATAGCAGTTGTTATGTAATATGGTAAATTTCCAACAAAATAAATATTATTATATTTGTTTGAATCAATATATTCGTTTATATTAACTTTTAAAAAATCTTGAAATACTATTTTAAGGTTATCATTGGTTTCTTTTATTTTATTTAATTTCTCTTCTAATCTTGTATCTATTTCAAAACATATTACATCACAATTCTTTTTTACGAGTTCTTTTGTTAGTGCTCCTGCTCCTGGACCAATTTCTATAATTAAATCTTCTTTTGATGGATTAATTGAATTAGATATTTTATTAATGACAGTTTGGTCTTTTAAAAAGTTCTGACCTAATGATTTTTTATAATCGAAATCTCTCATTTTTTCCATCCTTTTCTTAATACTTCGAACTCCAAATTCTTAACTCTTCCTATATTTTTAATAGCATTCTCTTCTGATGTAGTAAGTAAATCTATTACATTACCACTTACTCCTCTATCTAATACAATTGCTACTATTGGTTCTTCTGACAATTTATTAACATTGAATTTTAATATTGTTCCACAAGGATAATTTTTACTACTAGCGACAATTCTTACTGTTCCATAAGTTTTATCATTATAATATATTCCTTCTTTTAATACATTCGTTCTTGGTGGGCAAGCTAAATAGCCAGAGCATAATGGACAGTCTCCGGCATAACCTGTAAGTTCACCTGTGAATGTATATAGTGGATTATACAATCCTTCTTTATATAACTCATTTTGAGTATCTTGTATTATTTTTTTATCTATTGACTTATTTAAATTTGTATTCATTGAAACTGATAAAGATTTATTTTCATATGTTTCTTTTCCAATAAATAATATCATTATTATTGCTACAAAAGCTTTTATAGTCATAAATATTCTACTTCTAATATACTTCTTCATAATACTTACTCCTAAATAAATTATATAATAAGTATTATTAAATGTCAAAAATTTGACTAGCTGTTTTAGTTGTTGTATTTATTACTTCTTCTAACGATATATTCTTTATTTCAGCAATTCTTTTTGCCACATAATATACATTAGAAGGTTTATTTTTCTTTCCTCTATATGGTTCGGGTGATAAGAATGGACTATCTGTTTCTAATACTATATCTTTTAAATCTATTTTTTCTATTACTTCATATAATTTGGAATTTTTAAAAGTTAATACTCCACCTATTCCTAGCTTATATCCTAGCTTTATATATTCTCTTGCCATTTCAACACTACCACTAAAACAGTGTATTATTCCTTTATTTTTTCTTGTTTTAAGTATATCAAAACATTCTTGCATTGCTTCCCTTATATGAATTATTACAGGTAAATCATATTTAATTGCAAGATCTAATTGTTTTACAAAATACTCTCTTTGTTCTTCTTTATTTTCATCATTATAGTGGTAATCTAAACCTATTTCACCAACAGCAAAAACTTTATTATTTTTTATTAATTCTTCTATGTCATTTACATTGGCATTCTCTATATTTTCTGGATGAATACCTACTACTGGTAAAAGATATCCTTCGTATTTTGTATATATATTTAATACTTCTTTTGATGTTTCCACTGAATCTGCACAATTTATTACTTTTATTATTTCTTTGCTTTTTAATTCTTCTATTAACTCGTCTATGTTATCATAAAATTCACTTAATATATGAGCATGTGTATCTA
>CAKOKV010000006.1 GCA_934095805.1 uncultured Bacilli bacterium
CTCTTTTAATACCTTGTACAATCATATATGTCTGTCTTAAAAAAATACTGTTTTGACCTTTAAAAGAATTTAATTTTTTATAATATTTCATTTTATTTATTTTAGAATGATAAAATATTTTCATTAAAGTTAAATAATAATATATATCATCAGTACCATTTTTAAGAGATGACATAGCTTTATTAAAAGCTAAATCAAACAATTCAAATCCATTTTTAGTAAGGACATCTTTATTACTAGAAACAAACTTTTTAATAATATTACTGTCTTCATGATTTTTTATGAGTTCTTTTATTATGATAAGTAAAGAATTCACATCACTATTTTTATCAATAACAAGTTCATCTAAGGAATTGGAACAATCAAGTAATATATCATTATCATGATGAACAAGATAAGCTAATATTTTTTCTTTTGATGATTTAATACTACTTTTGATCTTTAGTATTTCTTTTTCACTAAAATTATTTCTATTTATAAGAATAGACAATAAACTAGTAAGTTTTTCTAAAAATATGGTGTAATTCTTATCACAAGAACAGTTATTTAAATAATCGTTAAGTCTAATCATTAAAATATTAATAAATTCTTTTTCATTAATAGACATGGTATGTAAAAAATATTGTATGCTTCCATCTGAAAAGTCGCCTTTATTAATAAATTTTTTAAAGTTATCTTTTTCTTTCATTAACTTTATAATAGCACTTCAAATTTTATAATACAAGAAAAATATGGTATAATTTATTTAAGGGTGAATATGGATGTATAAAAAAAAGAAATTGTTATTAAATATAGTTAATATATTATTCTTAGTTTTTTCATTAATAGAATTAATTAAGTATTTTAAAATAGATAATACTTTTTATGGAGTTATTTATTTATTAATAAATCTAGTAATAATATTTTTACTTTTACCAGTAACATATAATTATAAAAGACATTATTCGAAAGCTAGAATAAGTAAAATTATATTAATAATTATAGTAGGTTTATTTAATTCATTTATATTAAATTTAATAGTATTAGATAGTATGAACTATATTGATTCATCAAAGGAATATATAAAATCTATATTCTTATTTAAAAATATATTTAAACCAATATTATATGGATTATTATGTTTGTTTTTGATATTAGAAACTGGATTAAATAAAAGGATAAAAAAGGTTAAAAAAGATTGATAATTATATAAACTTATGCTAGAATAATGGTATTTCAAATAAGAAAAGTCGATAATGTTTGACAAAATGTAACAAATATGATATAATATGTGCATATTTACAAAGGGGGTAAATAATATGGATAAACAATTTGTTAGAGGACTTGAAAATTTAATCAATGCATTAAGAAATTATGATGCTAAATTAAGAAAACAACATGCTGAAAGTAGTAGTAAGGAAGATCAAGCTAAAATAGTAGTTAAGGTTAAGGATGTAGACAAGAGATACTATGAAGCAAGAGCTGACTATACTAAATATATTGCTAAAGAAACTACAGAAGAAGAAAGAATAGCAATAGAAAAGAAATATGCTGAAAAATACGAAATTAAATCAGATAGAGTAGAAGAGTTACCAAAAGAATTAAAAAATAATGAACCTGAAGAAGAGGAAGAAGAAGTAACTGAAATTAAGAAACCTAAAAATGGTTTATTAAAGAAAGTTCTATCTTATGTTGGAATTGCTGCTTTAACTGGTGGTATCGTATATGGAGCAGCAAGATGTTCAAAAGATATTGGTGCTGATATACTAGTTACTGATGGACAAGTTGGAGATACTGACTTAGATGAAGAACTAGAGCCAGGTGAACCAGGAACATTTAAAGATGCAAGTAATGATGAAGAAGTTAATGCCAGAATAGATTGGTACTTCAATAATTATTTTGATAAAGAATATACTGATATGAATCAAATTCAAAAAGATTCAATTAATAAAGAAAATTTAGCTGACATTATAAAAGTCGTTAATGGAGAAATTCCAGAAGGATTTGAAATGAACGAGTTAGTCAACTATAATAATAGATTAACACAAATGTTTTCAACATATCTATCAACACTAGAAAGAACTGAAGCTGGAAATGTTGGATTTATACCATCACAATATTTATATGAAGATGGTTCACATGAACAAAAATGTGCTGCTGAGTTAGATGCTGTTATGGAACCATTAATTAAAGCAGTTAATGAACATGATAATGAAGCATTTAAAAAATATGCAGTTGAGTTCGGTGAATTAATGAGAGATCAATATTATATTCCAGATGCACAAGCTAATCATTACAATGTAAGAAGCATTGCATCATTCCCAAGTAGAATGCATTTATATGGTTTATCTTATGCTATGTATGCTGAAACTATTATGGAATATGGAATTGTTAATAATATAGATGTATGTATTCCATTCTGCTTCAATAGCGACGGAGTTGTTGAAGAAATACCATTATCAAAATTAATGGCAACATTAGATTTTGTACCAATGGGACAATGGGAATATGTATTAAAGAGAGCTGGAATGAGTCAACAAGAAATCGTTAACTATGGTAATACATTAGTTGAAGATACAATGTTCCAAGGATTCTTAAAAGATGCTAAGAATCATTATAATGAAAAATTAAGTCAACAAATGACTTTAACAAAAAATAGTTAAGAAATAATCAGGGGAGGAATTTATTATGTATAGTAATGAAAGAAGAAGCGGATTTAGTATCGCAGATTTATTAGTAAAAATTATATTTGCTGCATTATTTATATTCATACTAATTTGGTTATTTGAGAAGAAAGTTCCAAATATGACGCCTTTCTATAGTAATGTATTTAGAGAAAATATTAAATACATGCAAGAAGCTGGTGAAAGTTATTTTACAGATGATAAGATGCCTAAGAATGTTGGGGAATCAACTAAGATTAGTTTAGGTGAAATGTTTGATAAAAAATTATTGTTACCATTTGTAGATGAAAATGGACATTCTTGTAATCAATATGATTCATATGTAAGTGTTACTAAAACTGATGCTGGATATGAACTAAAAACAAATCTAGTATGTAATAATGAAAGCAACTTTACAATTAAAATATTAGGATGTCATACATACTGTAAAGATAATTCTTGTAATAAGACTTGTAGAATTGAAAAATTAACAGAATATCAATTCAAGAAAACAGTAAAATCAACTAAAACAGTTTATGATTGTAGTAATTTACCAGGATCTAAGAGAAATGGTGCTTATTGCTATTTATCAAAATTAGTTGATAGTAAACCATCAAAAATTACTAGTACAACAACTAAAACAGTTTCAGAACCAGCTGTAAAAGTAGTAGTAAGCGGAACTAAACAATTATTAGAAACAATTAAAACTAAAAATAATGATAGTACACAAAGAGTATATGATGACAAAGTTTATATAACAACTGGTGGTGGAACAACTACTGAAAGACAATGTCATAATGTAGAAAAAGAAGAAGCATTCAGTTGTCCAAAAACAAAAACTGAGACAATAACTGAGAAATGTACAAAATATAAGACTGAAAAGAAATGTACAACAAAGACTACTAAACAACCATATAATTGTGCTCCATGTACAACTTATAGAGATTCTAATGGTAAATCTCATACAACATGTGCTACATGTTATAAAGATGTTAAAACTGAAACATGTAATAATGTTCAAGTACCATATGAATCAACTTGTACAAGACAAGAAACAATTACTTATACAGGAACATGTTATAGAACTGTTACTAAACAAGAATGTGAAAATGTAACAGTTACTAAACCTACAACTGGATATTGGACTTGTCCTTCAACTTCAACTGGACAAAGTGGTTCAGGAGCTAACTTAAAATGTTGGCATACAGTTAATGTATCTGGTGGATATAGTTACAGCTGTCCAAGCAAATCAAATTATAGCGAAGGTTCAGGAGCTAACTTAAAATGTTACTATGTAACTAATGCTTCTTATAAAGAAGAATGTAGAGATAAAACTTATACTTATAATAAATCAGATAGTATGTGTTATAAAAAAATTAAAGAAACTTCAACAAGTGAAGGTTGTGATAAAGGATACAAACTTGAAGGTAATAAGTGTAATAAATATACAACTAAAAAAGTAAAAGCTAATAGTAAGAAAGTAAGCTCAACATCATATAAATATATGTGGAGTAAAGAAGAATCTGTTAGTGGATGGACAAAAACTGGAAAAACAAGAACAGTAGATGGAAAAGAGATATGTGAATAATTAGAGAAAATATCTCTTTTTTCTTGTAATTTTTTAAGCATTATATTAAACTAAATATTAGAGGTGAAAGTAATGGAAAAGCATTGTCGTGAATGCGGAAAAAAGATAGCAAATTCACAAAATTTATGTGATAATTGCAGAGCAAAAAGAAATGGCAAAGATACATTAGCTAAATATCCATGGTGGATACTTGGATTAATATTACCACCAGTAGGATTAGTTCTATATTTAATATGGAGGAAGGATAGAAAAGAATCTGCTAAAAGTGTTATTGTTGGAACAATAATTTCAGCAGTAATTTGGTTATTTTTAGGTTTATCATTCCTAATTGATGGAAAAGAAAATCCAAAAGGAAATAATACTGCTAAAACACAAGATGTAAGTAAATCAGCTGATTCAATAAAGAATTGGTATGAAGCAGTATCAAGTGGTGACTATGTTGTTACTATAATAGCAAGTTCAACTTGTCCACATTGTAAAGCATATAAGCCAGTTATAACTGAATTATCAGAAAAGGAAAAGTTCAAAATGTTCTTCTTTGAAGCAGATGAACTATCAGATAGTGATTACAAAATATTATCAGGAACATTCACATTAACAAATTATAAAGGATCTGTACCATATACATTTGTAGTACACAATAAAGAATTTATAAGCGATACAGTTGGATTTAAGGATGAAGAAACAACTAGAAGTTACTTAATATCAGCTGGAGTATTAGAAAACTAGGAAACTAGTTTTTTTCTTTATATTATAGTATAATTTATATAGGTGATTTAATGAAAAAAATACTAATGTCCATAATAACTATAAGTATTATTTTAATATTATCTAAATTTTATTTTTCGAATTATAAAATTGAATATAAAATAAATAATTATAATATAAAAGAAACTTATAAGGATAAAAGATATTATTTTGAAATAAATGGTAAAAACAACTATAACTTTGATGTATATTTGAAAAGAACATTTAGTAAACATAAAATTAAAAATATAAATGAAATAGAAAAAGATGATATAAGTTGTATTGTACCAATATCAGATGATTTGAAAACTTATCCATTATGTTATAAAAATGGCGAATATATTGATTATAACTTACTTGATATAGAAGAATTAGAAGAATATAAAAGTAATAGAATAATGATAGAAAAACCTAAAGATGACTTTATATATTATGATAATTTAAACAATAATGAGTTTGTAGCACTATGGAATTATAAAGGATATATAATAATGCATAACAATGCATATAAATATGTAGAAATGTTTAAAAAAGATAAATATGATAACACATTATCTTATATAATTGATAATACAATTTATATGGCAAATTATGATGAAGAACACGAATATACTAAACTAATTAAATTAAATGTTGAAAATTATAAACAAGAAACAATAGATTTAAAAAATACCATTGATTATGATTCATATATGGTAGGTCATATTAAAAATAAATTATATATCTTTGATAATAAACATACAGTTTTATATGAAATAAATTTAAAAAATAATAAAGTAAAAGTAATAGGAAATAATCAAATTGGATTCAAAAAATATGAAGATGGAGAATTTGTAAATTGTAGCAAAACAGAATATAAAATAAATAAAATCAAATATAATAAAACATCATCAATATATACATATACAATAAATACAGGTTTATATAAAAAAATAGAAGGAAGTAAACTAAATCAAAAAATAAATAATAATGATGTTAAAATAATAGGAGAATATCAAAATAACTTATATTACACATTAAATGATGAATTCTATAGATATAATCCTAAAGATGGTAGTGAGAAAATATTTTATAATTATGAACTTGCTTTCAACAGTGATAATATGATATATCTATATATTAAATAACCATTTTTTAAATAAAACATATAATAAATTAGGTGATATTTATATGTTAGAAAATTCAAGTAAAAAAGGATTAGAAAGTCCATTTTATACTTTATATGAAATACAAAAAGGAGATACTCTTTATAAAATATCAAAAGAATTTAATGTTAATACAAAATTATTATCAGAGTTAAATGGCTTAAATATAGATGATTATATTTACCCAGGGCAAACATTATTAATTCCCAAAAAAGATGTAAGCTATTACATTACAAAAGATGGAGATACATTATATACAGTAAGTAATATATTTAAAACAACTGAAAAAGATATAGTAGAACAAAATAGAACAATATATTTACTTGCAGGGCAAATGATATATTATAAGAAATAGACTTTTACAGTCTTTTTTTCTTTATGCAATTCACATTTTAATAATCTCGTGTTATAATTTAAGTATAATAGGAGTTGGTTAAGTTGATAGTAAAGAAGCCATATGCTTTTTTAATTAAAAATTTTAGGATTATTCATGCCTTGATTTTTATTATGCTTCTTTATATGGGTATAAAATCAATGGACATATATACATTTTTTAATATGTATGCAACTAGATTTGTTTATACCTATAGTGTAGACTTAGCAGCTAAGTATGTAAATTATTATATGTTTATAGCCGCGGTTGTAGCAATATTATTATCATTATTAGTATATTACATATTATCATTAAAAAATAAAGAAAGAAAATTATATATATTTACCTGTATATATTATATATTGTTATTTGTATATTTTATATTTATTTATAATACATTAGCTAATTTACAAAGTAATAGTTTAAGTATAGAACAAGTAAGATCACTCAGAGATATTTCATTAATTGTTTTAATCCCACAAGTAATACTTAATTTCATTCACTTAGGAAGAGCTTGTGGATTCAATATTAAACAATTTAATTTTAAAAAAGATTTAGAAGAATTAGAAATAGATACTTCAGACTATGAAGAAGTTGAAATAACTTTATCAAAAAACAATTATAAAATAGCTAGATTCTTTAGAAAAGCTCTTAGATTAACTAAATATTTTATATTAGAACATAAATTTGTTGTTACAATATTTGCATCTGTAATAGTATTAATAACAACATTAACAGTATTTATTAATATGAGAGTATATCAAGAAAGATATAGAGAAAAGCAAGAAATATTAGCAAGTACACTATGGTATACTGCTGAACAAGCATATATTACTGATAGTGATATGACTGGAAATAAGATACAAAAAGATAAATATTATGTATTAGTTAGAACTAAAATTGATAATAAATCTTCAAAAGCATATAAGTTAACTAGAGAAACATTTAGATTAGTAGTTAATAACGAAATGTTAATACCAAAATTTAGTTATAAAAATGAATTTTTAGATTTAGGAGAAGTTTTTACTCCGATGGATGTTTCTCCTGGTGAAACAAAAGAAATAGTAATCGTATATGAAATAGATAAAAAAGATGTTAAAAAAGAATATGTATTTAGAATTAAAAATTATGAAACAATATCATTAGGGGATATAACATCTCCATACAAAGAAATTGTAATTAAACCTTATGATTTAAATAGTAAAAATGATACTGGAACTTATTATTTACCAGCAGAATTGAAATTTGAAAATACTGTTTTAGGAAATAGTAGTTCAATAGTAGGAGAATATCAAATATCATCTTCATTTAAAGAAAAATATCAATATTGTCCTAGTGAAGATAAGTGTTATGATGGAACTTATATAGTAAAACCTGAAAGTACAGGTAAGGGTAATGTAGCTGTATTAAAACTTAAAATAAGTGCTACTATTGATAAGGATATATTCTTTAGTAAATATTTAAAATATCCTAGTGACTTGATAAAATATTATGGGAAAATAAGATGTGAGTTTGGAAACATATCATATACTTATACTCCAACTATCATAAGTACTAAGTATCAAAAAGATACATATACTTATATTGAAGTACCAAAAGAGTTAGAAAATGCTTCAAAAATAGAATTAATCTTATCAATTCGTGGTATTAAATACACAATTGTCTTGAAATGATACATATAATTTGTTATAATTATATGTGCATGGAGCCATAGCCAAGTGGTAAGGCACAGGTCTGCAACACCTCCATCGTCGGTTCAAATCCGACTGGCTCCTCCAATAGAAAATTTGTTCTAACATTTTAGAACTTTATATAAAAATATCAATTTCAAATGAAGTTGATATTTTTTTGTTAAAAAAGTAAATATTATATAACAATAGCAAATACAGTTTATATGATAATAATATTTTAAAAAGAAGAGTTTTAGCTCTTCTTTTATTTTTCTAAATCTTTATTATATAAATTTCTATAATACTCACAATTTTTTAACAATTCTTTATGAGAACCACTATCTATAATTTTACCGTTATCTACAACAAAAATCTTGTCAGAATCTATTACAGTTGATAATCTATGTGCAACTATTAAAATAGTATATTCGCCTTTTAAATTATTAATTGCTTCTTGAATTTTTGATTGAGTTTCGTTATCTAATGCACTTGTAGCTTCATCAAATAAAATTATTTCGGTTTTCATAAGTAATGCTCTAGCTATAGCTAATCTTTGCTTTTGACCACCAGATAATATTACACCATTTTCTCCAACCATAGTGTCATATTTATCAGGAAGTGTCATAATGTAGTCATCAATACATGCCATTTTACATGCATCACGAATTTCCTTCATAGATGCATTTGCTTTAGCTAATAATAAATTATCTTTAATAGAAAAATTAAAAATATAAGGATTTTGTGTAATTATTGACATATTATCTCTTATAGTTGAACAACTTAATTCATTTATATCAATATTATCCAGTAATATTTTACCTTTAGTCGCATGATATAATCTTGTTATTAAATTAAATATTGTTGTTTTTCCTGCACCACTTTTACCAACAAAAGCAATTCTTTCATTTGGATTAATTTCAAAATTTATGTTTTTTAGTATTTTTGTTTTATTATATCCAAAAACTACATTTTCAAATTTTATTGTTCCATTTAATTTTTTAATTTCTTTATTACCAAATTTTTCTTTTTTAAATATATCATTTTCAATAACTTCATATATTCTATCTGCTGCAACATTAAATTTTTTATTGTATTCTGTTAATTGAGCTATTCCAGTTAATAAATTTTTAATTTTATTTTGATAATTATATATAATTACAAATGTTGGAATGGTTAATAGAGAATTATTGTATAAATAGCAGCCAAAAATTATTAATCCTAAATCTGATAATGCTCTTATATTATTTTCTAAATAATTAAAAAGTCTTCTTATATTCATTATATGAACTTGTTCTTTAGTAGTTTGTTCTATTTTATCAGATATTTGATTTAATATAGTTTCATTAGCATTTAAAACTTTAATATCTCTAATTCCTCTGACTAATTCACTTATTAAACCTGTCTTATTTTCTTGCATTATTTTAAGTTTCTTTTGAACTTCATATTGCTTTTCTAAACTTTTTCTATTAATAAGGTAAACCAATACTGAAGTAATTATTGCATATATAAATAAATATTTATTTAAAATAAATATAGTTACTAAAACTCCGACATTTGATATTATATAAGAAACCCAATATGCATATTCCATAAATAAACCAGCAATATCTTGAGTATCTTTATTTAAACGATCAATAAATAAACCTGATGAGTTTTTATCTATTTCTTCTACTTCTAAATTCAAGATTTCTTTTGCTAAGGATTTTTGAATAGAGATTAATGTTTTTTGATAAATCTTTTGATAGAAAAAACCTTTAAAATAAAACATCATATACAATATGATTTCGATAAAAAATACAACAATAGCAGATAAAACTAATTGATTTATTACACCGCTTGTAATATTTAGAATTACCTTAGCGGATAACAATGGTATTACGGCACTAATTATAGCTTCTATAATACTAACCATTCCGTAACCAAGTAAGTTCATTTTTGATTCTTTAATATATTTCCATGTTCTTTTTAAATTCAGCTTGAAATTCTTATTATGCATATTATCTTTCTTATTCACTAAACCAACTCCTTAAAAATAATAAATACATTTTATTCGAATATAAGGATAAATACAAGTCTAGATTTTTAATGAGTTTTATGTTAAAATATATATACATTAATGATAAAGTTGTAAATGTCTTTTTATAAATTCTAAATTGTAAACCATACTAATGAAAATTAGTGTTTTTTTATTTGTGATGTTATAATTATATTGGTGATTAAAATGAAAGTAGCGGTGTTTTCAGATATACATGGAAATTATCAAGCATTAAATGCAATTTTAAATGATATAAAAAAACAAAATGTTGATGAAATAATATTCTTAGGAGATTCAGTTTCACTTGGGCCATCTCCTTATGAATGTATAGATAGACTAATGAAAGAAAATATAACATTCATAAATGGAAATCATGAATTATATCTATTAGATAAAAAATACTATGATGATGATATGAGTGAACAAGAAATTGAACATAATTTATGGGTATTAAAAAATTTAAAAGATGAACATTTAAAATACATTTTAGAACAACCTTTAAAATATTCACTAACTATTAACAATAAAAAATATTTATTTATTCATTTCTTTTTAGAAGATGCAATTTATCCATTTAAACATATAAGTATATTTAAAACAGATGAATATAAAAAAGTGTTTGAAAGTATAGGTTATGATTATTGTTTCTATGGACATTTTCATCAAGGCAGAATAGATGAGTATAAAAATAAATGGTTTTATGGAATAGGTAGTAGTGGTTGTGTAAAAGGTAATAAAACATTTTATTATATTATAGATGAATTAGGAATTAATAAAGTTGAGTTAGAGTTTGATAGAAAAGAATTTGATAAAATTATATTAAGTACTGAATATCCTGATAAAGAAAATATTTCTAGTATATTTTTCGATAAAAAATAGACATTTTTAAATGTCTATTTTAATTGTTATATCACTAGTTGGATAAGTACAGCAAGGATGAATATAATTGAATTTTATATCGGCTTTTCTTCTCTTATCTAATCCTTCTTCAATTCTAACTGTTCCCCAAAGTAATAATGATCTACAATATCCACATTTTCCATTTTTACATCTACTTCTTGCTGGTATATTGTTACTTTCAAGAGCTGATAATATTGTTTGATTTTCAACACAAATTATATTATATTCTTCATCTTGTGAGAAAACTTTTATTTTATATACTTTAGGAAGCGGTATTTCTACAGATTCTTGTACTTCAGTAGGTTGTACTACAGCTTCTTCTATTTCAGTATTTTCTTCTTCACTTTCTTTTTTCTTTCTTCCTCTTTTTTTAGGAAGTTCTTCTTGTATTTCGACAACACCAGCAGGAGCAACAGAATCATTGATATTTTTTTGATATATAGGATAACTTTCAAATCTTAAATCTTTAAGTCCTAAATTCAAAACTGATAATTCATTATTGATATAATCATAAAATTCATAATTTCCAAAACAAAATGCTGTAAATTTAGCTGTAACTTGGCTTTTAATTAAACTAGCAGTTATATTATTAACTTCTTCATCATCGGAATTTATAAATATAACTTTGATGTTAGAATTGTTTTTAGCTAGTTCTTCAAGTTCATACTTATATACAAATTCATTTGTATGTGATAAATAAAATATAGTAATATCTTTATTTAAATATCCATCATTTATAGCTTTTGCCATAGAAACAAAAGGTGATATAAATTCATCATGTGTAATACCAACAATGCTTTTCATATCCCTAATAGTAGAAGGATAAAAGTCACCAGATGGTGCTAGTGATAAAACCATATCTCCAATATTTAAATTATCTAAAATATAATTAGAAACTAAACCATTAGTATGTCTTTTTACTGAGATTCTATAAACATTATCAAGAGCTTCCTTAGGACTACTTGAAAGTGAATAAGTTCTTGATACAGCATTATCATTTATATTAAAAAGCAATGTTATATATTGTCCTGGTCTAAAAGTCGCAAGTGATTCTTTATCAGCAGAAGCAAAATAAAATATTTTAAGATCAGAACTCATTTCAACTATATTTTTAATTATTAATTTTTGAGTACCTGGATGTAATTTAGTAGTAAGGTTTTTAATATTAAATTCTACTGGTATTAAATCAGGATCTGTCTTGTTTATAATTTTATTTCTTGTTTCACCTAAGTTTTTAAATTTTTTAATATCTTTTCCAGGAGGAAATGATGAAATTTTAATTGCTTTCATTTTTAACATCTCCTTTTTCTATATCGCTAAGTGTTTTATTAGCGATTTCATAACCATTAATATAAGTACTGTCATACCCATGTCCGTAATATGAATAAGCCCCACATAACCTTAAACCATTAACAATAACATCTTCATCTTTATTAGTTATTCTAGATAAAACAGAATCAGAATTAATTAAAGACCAACCATATACAGTACCATCGTATGAACTATCGTATAATGAATAAGTATAAGGTGTTGATATTTCAATTTCTTCAATAAAATCTTTAATATTTATTCCACAAACTGTTTCAAATCTTTCTATTAGTTTACTAGCTATTTTTTCTTTTACTTTTTTATAATTTTCTTCATTTAAAATGTTTCCAAAACAATCTGTATAATAAAATGCAGTTATATTTAAAATAGTGGTATCTTTTTCAGAAGCTTCTAGGTTTGCTTTGTTTAAACAAGTAACAACTATCGTATTTGAATCTAAATTCTTCATTTTTTCAATTTCTGTATTACTATCAAGTGAATTATATATAAAATATGAATAATTATTAATACCAAGTTCATCTGGGCTTTTATTTAATCCTAAATACACTGTTAATGCTTTTGCCCCAAGTCTTCTACTATTAAGTAATCTAAGTACCTTTTTATCAAGTTTATCTTTATCTATTAGGTCTTCATATATGTTTAATAGTGAAGTATTACATATTATATGATTTGTTTTATAAGTTTTACCACTTTCAGTAGTAACACCAACTACAGAATTATTTTCCACTAATATTTTATTAACTCTATCATTAAACCATACTTTTCCACCATAATCTCTTATTTTCTTTTCAATAGCAAGAGATATTTCCATACTTCTATTTTTAGGAATATAAGCCTTATTACTTATTAATTCATAGAATATATACATATAGTGAGCAAAGTTCATATTAAGAGTGGATACACCAAAGTAAATCCAATAAGATTTAATAATATCTTCTATCTTTTTAGGAAGTTTTAGTTTTTTAAATACTTCTTCAACAGAATAGGCAGCAGTATTAATAAAATTAGGATATTTTTCTTTTATAAAATCATAATCTATATTATCGTTACTAATCATATAAAGAAAACCATCGTGAATTTCTTTTGCTAAATCAAAAAATTCACTTAATTTATCTTTTGATTCTGGTTCATAATCTTGTGCTTTTTTAATAAATTCATCTAATCCAAAGACTAAATCATATTCTTCTCTTGGATTATCTGTTTTAATTATTTTATATGATGAAGGTATTTCTAACCATTCAATTTCCTCATTTAAATTAAACTCGTCAAATAATTTTCTGAGTCTACCTTTATTAGTTTCACTACCTAAATTATGTATCGCTCTAAGTGTATTTTCAAATTCAAATCTACCTTTAACAAAACTAGTAGCAAGTCCACCTGGAACAGAGTTAGCTTCAAGAACTAAAACACTTTTACCTTTACTAGCGATTTGGAGAGCAGACATAAGTCCTGCATTACCAGCACCAATAACAATAACATCATAATTATCTTTCATAAACTTGCTCCTTTATTCTCATATTAATTGTAACATTTTTATCAATATAAATAAAGATGAAATATTGAATAAACTTACATACTTGTAGTATAATTAAATTGGTGAAATTATGAGTGAATTTATTAAAAATGCATTATTATTAGAAACTAATTTTCAAGCACAATTAGCATTACTTTTCATTGTAATGTTATTTATAGTTCTAACAATTATATGCTTAACAATAATTAAAAAATCAAAAAAATGAGGGGTTTATGAAAAATAAATTTAAATTAGAACTATGGTGGACAATATGGATTATATATTTAGAAGTAATATATAAGTTTTTTATTATAAAAAATTTATTTACAATTAATACACTATCAGTAATATTATTTAGTATTCCATGGATAATATTGTTAACTATAATAACATCTATATTTAGTGAAAAAGTTAACAAGATATTAACAATTATTTTATCATTTGGAATAACTCTTATAACATTAGCACAAATAGTATATTATAACTTTTATAATTCAATGTTTTCATTCTTATCTTTAACAACTGGTACTGGTCAAGTAATGCAGTTTTATGAAATGATAATATCAGTAATACTTAGAATATGGTACATATTTGTAATAATTATAGTTCCATATGTACTATTCTTGATATTTAAAAATAAAATATTTGATTTTAGAAGAAATAATATTAAATATTTTATAGGCTATTTTATAATACTAGTGTTTTCATTCATCGGAATAGTGATAGTAGTTAATAAAAGTAACAGTGGATTTTATTCTTTAAAAAGATTGATATTTAAAACACATGCTCCGATGTTAACAATTGATAAAACAGGATTACTTACTATGGAAGCAATTGACATTGAAAGATATTTCTTAGGATTTACCGAAGAAGTATATGTAGAACCAACGAATAAAGATAATGATGAACCTAAGGAAGAAGAAAAAATAATAGAATATAATGTAACTGATATAGATTTTGATACTAAAACTGAAGAAGAAACTAATAGTAAAATTAAAAGTATGCACGAATACTTTAAAACAGTGGATTCATCAAATAAAAATGATTATACAGGTCTTTTTAAAGGTAAAAATCTTATATTTATAACAGCAGAAGCTTTTGATACAGTTGGTATAAATGAAGAATTAACACCAACATTATATAAAATGGCTAATAATAGTTTTATTTTTAATAATTATTATCAACCATTATATCCAGTATCTACATCAGATGGTGAGTATATGAATGTTACGAGTTTAATACCAAAAGAAGGAGTATGGAGCTTTTCAAAATCAAGTAATATTAGTATGCCATATGGAATAGGTAATATGTTTAAAAAAGAAGGATATATTACTTATGGCTTTCATAACCATAATTATAATTATTACAATAGACAAAAATCACATAAAAACATAGGTTTAACATACTATGGATGTGGAAATGGTCTTGAAAAGAAAATGAATTGTAAACATTGGCCTAATAGTGATAAAGAAATGATAGATGGAACAACTAGCTATTAT
>CAKOKV010000007.1 GCA_934095805.1 uncultured Bacilli bacterium
GATATTGCTATTTACTTAATGGGTCTATCTGAAATGTTGGGTTTTGACTTGGCAGATGAAATAGAGAAGAAAGTTTCTAAAAATGAAAAACGAGTATATAAAAATATAGATGGGGTTAATATAAGAATAAGTGATTAATATTTAAATGTTAAAGAAGTCATCTAACAAAAAATTATATTAAGGTGTCCCGAACTAAACTGTGGTACAAGCCACAATTAAAGCGAACGAAAAATAGAACGCATAAGCGTACTAAAATAAAATAATATGAAAGAGATGAAAAGCTCTTTTTTCGTTGTAATATAAAAGAAAGGAGTGATAAACAAAAGAATAAATAAGCGTTAGCTAATGTAATGATAAGAATGTTGTGTTTTAATAAAAATAGTCGCAATATAGTTCGGGTGACTATTTTTGGGAAAAAAGTACAAATAAGTAGAAATGATGAAAATAGATTATGCTAAACCATTCTTTTATAAATGCTATATATACACAATTTATAAAAATATGGTATAATGTATTTGATAAGGAGGACAATAATATGAGTAAGAGATATGATGAATATGTAAATAAAATGAATAATAATTTCTCAACAGAAGTAATACCTATGATTCCGAATATTGATTCAAAGCTAGAAAGAGAAATTAGAGATAGAGCAATAATTGAGTTGGTAAAAATGTCTATTAGTAAAGGAATGGAGTTAACATATGGAGATATTTGTTTAATGATAGATAATGACCCTTCTGAAAAAGAATATGAAAATATGAAAACTGAAATTACTCCTAAAACAAAGTAGTTTAATTATAGACTTTTAAATATTAGCGTTAAAAATTATATTGTTAACAAAGAGTCTAAACTTTTAAAATAGTAATTATTATTTATTATAAAGATAATAAAGTTGTCGGATATGATGATACTCTTGTAGGTGAAACAAAACCTGGTAGATCAGCTAATTTTGATTTTTATAAACCTTATGATGAAAATTATGATGATTTAGAGTTTGATACATACAAAATATATATAAATGATGCATACTCTTATAATTGGTAGAAGAGAAATATCAAACTATTTGGTGATATATAAAAATTGTCGGAATATTAAGATATTACGAACTGTTAAGAAGTAGAAATACTTCTTTTTCTTATGTGCAAAATCGCATCCTAAACTTATTTTAATAAAAGTGATAATTTATTTGTAGAGGTGAAGAAAATGAAAAGAAAGGTAGCAATATATGCTAGAATTTCAACTGAACATGAAGCTCAATTATCTGCTTTAGATAATCAAGTTCAATACTATGATGATATTCTAAAGAAGAATCCTGACTGGATTTTATATGATAGATATATAGATGAAGGAATAACAGGAACATCTACAAAGAAAAGAAAAAACTTTATGAGAATGATGGAGGATGCGAAAGCAGGAAGGTTTGATTTAATAGTTACTCGTGAGGTGTCAAGATTTGCAAGAAATACAGATGATACATTACAAGAAACTAGAAGGTTAAAAAACATTGGAGTAGAAGTATATTTTATAGATGATAATATTTGGAAATTCAATGATGAAGATGGTGAATTAAAACTTACTATTATGGCTACATTAGCTCAAAATGAAAGTAAGAAAACTTCTCAAAGAGTTAAAGCAGGACAATTGATATCATTTCAAAATGGAGTATTCTATGGAACAGGTAATATACTTGTGTATGACAAAATTGGTAAAGATTTGGTAGTCAATGAACAACAAGCTGAGATAGTAAAATTTATTTATTCTGAATATTTAAGTGGTAAAGGAACAGTTAAAATTGCAGATGAATTATCAAAAATGGAGGCTCAAACATCAATGGGATTAACTAATTGGAGTGCTTCTTATGTATCAAGAGTACTAAGAAATCCATTTTATTCAGGAACCATAGTTTATAGAAAATCATACATACTTAGATAAAACTATAGATCTAAATATGTATGATATGTTTCAAAAGAAGCTATCAAGTAGAATAGAGAAATATAAAATAGAAATAATAGAATTAGAAAAGAAATGTGAATCAATTGAACCATTAGAAGTTAGAATTGAGAATGCAAAAAAGAGTATTAGAAGATTACTTGATATTAACTATAATGGTGTTGATGATAAAATAATATAAGAATTTGTAGAAAGGATAATTGTTCATAAAGATTACTTTGAATGGAAGTTAAACTTTATGAATGATACAATAAAATTAGAAATAAGTGGAACAAACAAGAAAGATGGATTTTTAGTTGAACATTGTGAAAGTTAATACTTATTTATATGGTAAAATAAATATGAGGTGTAACTATGAGAAGATTAACTCTTGAACAATTATTAACCGTATGTAATGAATTTATTAAAGGAAGAGGTTTTACTCGATATTTAAATGTTGAGCCAGTAGTGCTTAATTACTTAAAAAAATATAATTATATAACAGAAAATGGAAGCTATGGTTTTTCATTAAATGACAAATTTTATATAAATTATAAAAAAGAGATTAAATCTTTAAATTTAACTAAATTTCAAAAAGAACTTATAAAACAATACAATCCATTCACAGCTATATATTTTGATGGTGAATTAATGCATTTATTTATAAACAATCCAAACTTCCATTTTGTATGGAGCGGGTATAGGGGATATGTATGTTCAGCAGATGATTCTAAGCTTAGTATTTATATTAAAGATGTATGCCTTTGTCATGACCTAGTAGAAGACAAAATAGTAATTGGAATATTTTTAGTTGATTTAATTGATTTAGATTATCAATCACAAATAATGCTTGAACCATTTATGTTAGATAATATAGATGATAGATATGAATTTCATCAATATAACATTAAGAACTTACTATATGGTGAATGGCTAGATGTGGCTGAAGAAGATATATATACTGTATTATTAGAAGGTATTAGAATTGTAAATTATATATTTGAGAAAAAATATGGTTTTAAATTATATAAAAAAGAATATGAATGTGGAAATTTGCAATTCTATATGCCATTGTTTTATCCAACAAAGATCAATAGATTTAATTTTTGCATGGAAATATATAAAGTATTTCTAGATAATATCAATAAAAGTAGTTTGAAGAAAAAAATAATAAAAGATTATGATAATATGCCTAATAAAAATGAAATAGATTTAGACAAACTAGAAAAAGGTGAATATGGTGTTTTTTCTATGTTTAAATTATATTTTGGTCAGTATAACCAATTCTATGAAATATCATACGATAAACTAGATAAAATAAGAAGTTTAAGAACTGAACCAGCACATCAGATCTATATTAATGATTTGAATTATGATTATTGTAAGGAACAGGATGAAGTATTAATTAACCTATATAGAATTATTAATAATATAATTAAGGTTGAGGATTTAGATTATAAATATTTAAAAGAATATAAAAAGGGAGAATATGAGTGCTTCTATGGAAATCATGGAGCAATATTACAAAAAAATGGATTTAATTCAAAACAATATAGATATTATGATGGATATATAAGATTAAATAATGATAAGTTTCAAGTTAGAGATGCAGAAATATTGATAGCAGGTAATAGTATAGAAGAAATAAAAGATGAATTGGAAAAACACTTAAAGAAAAATTCAAGAATAGAAGAAAAAGATATAAGACATATAATTGATATATTATTGAATAGTGAAATATGCAAACCAAGCGAGAGAGAATTGAAATCATTCTTTTATGGGAATGCATATTTAAAAAAATTCTATGGTAAATGTAAAAATTACAAGAAAACAGGTATAGAATTGTATAATGATTTCTTGAAGAAAGGATATAAGTATTCCATAATATTTGCTGATTCAAGTGAGTTATGTTGGAATATTGAAAAAACAATAGAAATAATAAAAAAAGAGAAAGAAGATTTATTCGGAAGTGGTTTGTTATTATATCTATTAACAAATAATTTTTCCGAAGATGATTCGAACATATTTATTAAGCAAAAAGAAAATATGTTGTTTTCAAACAATGTTTGGGATTAACAGAAAAATTAAGTCATTTTAGTCTCCTGGAGTGAGAGGTTGCTCCAAATCGGTTTCCTTTGGTTTATGGCTCACAAGCCGCTATCAAGTCAGGAACGCAAAATTAGATAAAAGACCAAAAGTGTTTTTAAGCCGTATGATCATTACGAATGACGATATTATAAGGTATAGAAATGATATACCTGAATGTAAAAATATAGTCATTAGAAAACCACTTATTCTTGATGTTTATATATAATTTTAAGACTGAGATGACTTTTATGTCGCAAATCTCAGTCTTTTTATGTAAAAAAATATATATGTGCGATAAGTAGTTGAAGGTGTAAAAAATGCGATTAATATATACAAAACCAAAGTTAAGAGATTTATCACAAGGATCAAGAATTGCATTTGTAAGACAGTTTAGATTTTTAACACAGGATGATGTATCAGATAAACTTGGTTTAACTGGTGATTGTAAAAGAAGAACTATGACAAGATATGAAAAAGGAGATAGAAATCCAAAAGATGAAAGATTAACAGAAATAGCAAATATTTTAAATGTAAGTTTTAATTCAATTAAAAAGTATGATTACAACAAGCCAATAGACTTAATTTATACTTTGATGTGGTTAGAAGAATTAATCCCTAATTATAGGTTAGATTTATCACAGGTAAAAAATATTAATGATGAGTCATTTATGGGATTAGTGAAAGACATTAAATAAAGTATATTATTATATAAATCGCTTACTAAAAAAAGTAATATTTATGGTATAATAAGGTAAATTGATGAGTTTTTTTGTGTATTTATTAGAAGAAAAGAAAAAAATATTGGGAATGAATTTAGTTAGTAAAAAAAGGATAATATAATTTTAAATTAAATTAAAGTTAGTTGATTAGGAGGGAAAATATGAATAATTTTGATGTTAATCTTAATTTATATAGAAGTTTTTATTATGTTGCAAAATATGGTGGATTTACTAAAGCAAGTAAACAAGTTAATATATCACAGTCTTCACTAAGTTCTAATGTGAAAAATTTAGAAGAACAATTAAATAAAAAACTTTTTAAGAGAGAAAAGTCTGATGTTTCTCTAACAAATTATGGTAAGGATTTATTTTTAAGATTAGAAGAAATAAAGAATATATTAGATGATGAACTAATAAATAATGAGTTGAAAATCGGATGTACTAGATTTATAGCAGATAATTATCTAGCAGATTCTGTTTCGAAATTTAAAAAGAAAAACAATGAAGCAAAGTTAAGTTTTTCATTTGCTAATGCTACTGATATGTTTCAAATGTTGAAAAAAGAAGAACTTGATATTGTTGTATGTAGATATCCGATGTTCTTTAAATTTGAAAGTCATATTAAAGTAGAAAAAATAGCCGATGTTGAAAATGTATTTGTTTGTTCTAAAAAGTTTTATGAAGAAAAATTCCAAAATTGTGATGATTATGTTTGCCCTATGATTTTGCCTGGAAGTTCTGAAAAAAGAAGAAATATTGAACAATACCTTTTAGATAATAATATTAATTATTCTGTTGAAATTGAGATTCCTAATTCAACTCTACTTAAAAAATTAATAATTAATGATATGGGAATTGGTTATATAAATAAGAAATTTATTGAGAATGAAGTAGAAAATGGTTTAGTTGTTGTAATTGAAAGTTTTAAAAATATTCCAACTGATAGTATTTCTATAGTATATAACACAAAAGGCAAATACAAATTAGTATTAAAATATATTGATAGTTTAAAAAAGGCTATTAAAAATTCCGATAACTAGTATTTGTTTCTTGTATGTAAAAAAGTGTAAATAATGTGATATTATATATTCAAGGAAGCGATAGTATGTCTAAATATTATGATTGTTATGATTATTATGATTTAAATCTTTCATCAGTAAAAAGTTTAGGCACTACTGTCTCTAAAAAGAGATGACATTAACAAATTAGCGTTTTGTCATCTCTTTTTTTAGGAGGTATATTATGTTAGATTATTTTAAAGAAATTGCAAAGAAGTATAATTTAAGTTTGGAGAATGTATTATCTATAGCTCTAAATAGATATGGAATTATAGTAGATAATACTGATGAAAATAGATTAAGATTTAATCTTGAACTATTAGATTCTAATAAGAAAACTTATTTTGCTGTGTGTGTTAATACATTTGCAAAATCTCCATTTAAGTTAGAGAATAATACTTTATTACTTGAAGAAGTACCAGTTGGTAAAGTTTCTGGTATTGAAAAAGATACTTGTTTATCAACATATTTTAGAAATGATAAAAAAGTTATAACATTTAATTCTAATTCGAGAAGCAAGTGTGTTGGATGTAAGTTTTGTGGGACTTATAGTTTAACTGATGAAGATGTACTAGAGTTTAATACAGAAAAAAATATTAGAGATTATTTTACTAAATTATTAATGGAAAATAATATAGAGAGTATGAGAAATATTGAGAATGTTACTATTTGTACTGGATGCTTTGAATCAGAAGATAAATTAATAGACCATTTATTACTTGTAAATGAAACATTTAAAAATATGGATTTTAATGGAAGTATTAATTATATTGGGTCTCAACTTCGTGATTATGACAAAATTAAAATGTTATCAAATGAAATAGACGACTTTGGATTATATCTAACAATTGAAAAATTTCTTGATAGAGAGAAATTTATGAGGCCTGAAAAAGCAAGCTTAACTATTGATAAAGCAAAAGAATTACTTGAATATTGTTCCTCATTAAGTTTAACAACAACATTTCTATATATATTAGGATTAGAAGATTTAGAAACAATTGAACATTACTTTAATTATTTAAAAGGAAGCATTAATAAATTTCCAATTATACAAGTTTTTCAAAATTATACTCCTTATCAAGAAATGTATAGATGTGAAGAAGCAAAAGATGTTGAATTTTATATTAAAGCAAGAATGATTATTGATGATATATTCAAGAATAAAGAAGAAATGAAACCAAAGACATGGGAATGTTTTAGAAGTTTATATTTTGATGATAAAGAAAAAAGTGGAGGTAAGGTAAGGTGCAAGAAGATGTATTAATAAAAAAATATTTTTATAATTTAAATTATATTGTTCTGTGTGAAATGTATTTAAATGAATATTTAAAACCTGATGCTATTGAAGAAAAAGATTTAAAAAAATATAATCCAGGTCATTTAGGTACAAGCTTATCACTTAACTTTATACAAGCTAACTTAAATTATTTCATAAATAAAAATAAGTTAACAAGCAAAACTGTAATTGGTACTGGACATGCTGGAGTATCTTTAATATCTAATTTATGGTTAAATGGAATTTTAAAAGATTATTATCCTAAATATTCTTTAGATAAAAAAGGGCTTAACAACTTAATTAAAGATTTTGGCGAAACTATTAGAAGCGAAATTAATCCTGAATATCCAGAAACTATTTACGATGGTGGAGAACTTGGATATTCACTTGGTGTTGCTTATGGCTATGCAATTAATACGGAAGAAGATATTATTCCATGTATAATTGGAGATGGTGAAGCAGAAACAGGGACTTTATGCTCTGCATGGCAATTAAACAAAATGCTTGATACTAAAAGTAAAGTGTTACCAATAATTAATCTTAACGAATTAAAGATGGGGGCAAATTCATTTTTATCAAGATTTAGTAATGAAGAATTAATTAATTATTATTCACTTATGGGATATGATGTAAGTATAGTTGATGCAACGCAAGAGAATGACTTATTAAAGACTATAAATTTAATGCAAGAAACATTTAATAAAACTTTAAGTAGCAAATGTCCTCTAATCATATTTCGTTCTAAAAAAGGATTTACTTTACCAAATATTAATGATTTAAAACTTGAGGGTAATACAAAGGTACATAAAAATCCACTTCAAGGTTATACAATGCAAGACAAGTTAGATATAGTGAAAAAGTTTCTAAAGTTTTATGAAGAAGAATTATTTGATAATGAAGATAATTTAAATATTGATAATTTTAAATTTAAAACTGAAAGTGTATTCAGTAATAAGCAAGCAATGAAAAATATTTCTATAAAAGAAAATAGAACACTAGATAATATAGAAATGTTAGAAGATTATTTATATGATTATACAAAAGAAAATAACTTTATGATATTTTCACCAGATGAATTATTTTCAAACAAATTTGGAAAATTAAGTAGTAATGCTATTGAAATATTAAATGAGAATTTGCTTCAAGCATTATATCAAGGATATATTCAAGCAGGTAATAACGGATTATTCATAAGTTATGAAGGATTTATGCCAATTATTACAAGTATGCTTGCACAATATTATAAATACTTAACGCAAAAGCAAGTATTATTACACAATGAAAATACATGTTCTCTGAATTATTTATTAACTTCAACATGTTTTGAGAATACTTATTCTCATCAAAATCCTGAATTTGTAAATGCACTTTTACAAAGATACGATTCTTTTTATAATGTTCTATATCCAAAAGATGGTGCTAATCTTATAAAATGTGTCAAACAGTCTATTAACTCTAAGAATTTAATTAATGTGGTAGTGTCATCAAAAAGGCATTTAATGAAATATCAAACCTATGATACTGCAAACATTGAGATTGAAAACTTTGTAGATTGTGATAATCCTGACATAATATTATGCGCAACAGGCGATTATATGTTAGATCAAATTGTAAAAGTATATAAAATATTAAACGAAGATGGAATACAAGCCAAAATAGTTTATGTTACTAACCCTAAAATTTTAGATGTTGAAAGTAAAAAAACATTATCTGATACAGATTTTTATAAATATTTTAATGATGGGGTTCCAGTAATATATCTATTTAACGGATATTCTCATATTATTAAATCTTTATTATATGAAAGAAATATTGATTGTGAGATTTTAGGGTATGAAGATCAAATATCAGTTAAAGGACATTTAGACAGTAATTTAGCATCTAATAATCTTGCAGTCGAAGACATTTTAGAAGTAAGTAAAAAGCATTTAAAAAGAAATAATACAAGAGTTTTAAGGGAGTGAAGAAAATGAATAATTATGAGTTTTGGGAAAAATATAATAAATTTATTAAAGGGGAAATAGGAAGATTATGTAGAACAAAAAAAGAATTATATATAGACTTACATATTCATTCTAATTATAGTGCTGATGGTAAACAAAATCTAAAACAAATTTTAAAAACTACAAAAGAAAAAGGTTTTGATATTATTGCAATTACCGACCACGATTCATTAAATGTTTATGATGAATTATATGATATTGTTTCTAAAGGCGTAACTTCTCCAATTATTATACCAGGTATAGAATTTACAACTGATAAAAGAGAATATGGAAATCAATGTCATATGTTACAATTATTTGTTAATCCTAAAGATCCAGTTATATTAAAAGATGTTTCTAAAAATTATAATTCTATGTTCAATAGAAGTAAAATTCAATTTAATAGACTTAAAGAAAATATAACTATAAAGGAAATAATTAAGAAACATAATATTCATATTTCATATAAAGATTATGAATCTTATCTTAAGAAAAATGAATATATTCCTGAATATGATACATTAAGTTTTTACTTAATAGAGAAGTTTAAAGAAAAAAGAGTAACAACTTTTGATATATTAGATTTATTAGAAAAAAACAATAAATTAGACCCTTATGGAGATAGAAAAGAATTTAAATCAAAAAGGTATAGAAAACTTAGAGAAAAGTATGAAGTTAACGAGACAAATAAATATAATGCTAGATTCTTATTGTCTATGTTAGCTGTAAGAGAAGTTGATGATGATTGGTGGGAAGCTCCTGCATGTGGGAGTTTATCAGTAAACTCTTATGGGCAGTTAAAGCCAGAAGAAATAAATGAAAAATATGATATTTATTTCGCACATCCTACTGAAAATAGTTTAGATGTAGTAGATAAGATAGTTAAAGAAAAAAAGAACATAAAGGGACTTGAATTAAATATCAGAAACCATTATGAGGATATAAATAATTTTTATAGAGTATTAAATAATAATAAACTCAATTTAATTAAGGGTTCTGATAGTCATGATGCGTCATTACAATTTTATGAAGATATGGAATATTTTAAAATTGATACAAAAAATTTGATTAAAATTTTAAATAGTTAAATTTATAGATTGTGGGGATGATAATGAGCAAAGTTGATCTACATTTACATACTAATTTATCTGATGGATTAATTAGTCCTGAAGATGTTGTGATAAAAGCAAAGAATAATGATTGTAAGATAATATCAATAACAGATCATGAACTCTTAAATGAGTATGATGCTCTAGCTAAAAAATATAATATTGATATTATTTCTGGAATTGAATTTAATACTTCAATTTCCAACTTGCATTTACTTGGATATGCAGTAAAGAATTTTAAATTAGTTGATGAAGTGATGCAAAATTTAAGAATAAAAAATGAAAGGGTTTGTCTTGAAGTTGTTGAACTGTTAAAAAAAGATGGATTTGTAATTTCAGAAACATTAATAAAGAAATATTTACAAGAAATTAATTTAGATTATAGTATATTAGATAAAAGAAAACTTGTTAAATATTTGATGTATATGGGATACACAAATAGCATTGTTGAAACTTATGAAACTTTAATTGGTAAAAAGCAAAAATATTATGTACCGAATGTAAAATTATCGCCTGAAGAGATTATTAATTTAATTGATCAAAGTGGTGGTTATACAGTGTTGGCTCATCCAAATACTGTAACGAGTAATAAAAATATTTTAGTTGGGATTTTAAATAGATTAAATGATGCAGGGCTATTTGGTATTGAAGTAGTAAATGATAAGATGAAACTTAGTGAAACAGAATATTATCAATGTTTAGCTAAAAAATATAACTTATTAGAAACTTATGGCTCTGACTTTCATAATCCTGAAACAGATTACATTGGTATAGAAATTAATCAAGATAATTGTGAAAAGATCCGTGAATCAATGGTATTGAGACGGAAAATATGATATAATATTGTCAGAAAAGTGAGGAAAAAAATATGGCATTAAAAAGAGGCATTGTTGAATTGGCCAAATATAATTCAAATTGGAAAAAAGAATATGAAAAGGAAGAAAAATTATTAAAAGAAGTATTAGGCGATAGAATAATTGAAATTCATCACATTGGAAGTACCTCTATTGAAGGGTTAAAAGCTAAACCAGTTATTGATATTTTAGTAGTAATTAATAGTTTAGATGAAATAACTGAAATTGAAGAAATGTTAAAACCTTATGATTATGAGAACAGAGGACAACAAGGTGTTCCAGATAGATATTTCTTTGCTAAAGGTCCTGAGGATGCTAGAAGTCATTATATTCACTTTGTTGAACCAAATAGTAAGACTTATTATAATCAAGTTTACTTCAAAAAATATTTGATTGAACATCCAGAATACATTAAGAAATACTGTGATTTAAAACAAGAATTAGCAGAAAAATATGCAGATGAAAGACCTAAATATACTGCAGGTAAGAATGAATTTATTACTTCTGTAATCAGTCTTGCTAAAGAGGAATATGATGATTAAAGTTGTTTCATTTGATATTGGAGGAACATTATTTGAAGATTCTCATGATAATCCTAATAATTATAATTTGAAAGAACTTGCAAAAATTGTTAATATGCCTTATGAAAATGTTAGAGATGTTTATAAAAATGTTTTTCAAAAGTCAAATGGTACATTGAATGAATTAGTTGGAAAATTTTGTAATGATTTAGGTATTAGTAATACTGAAAATTTAATTAATTTCTTTATAGGTAAATTTTCTGATAATAATATAAATAATACAATTTCAAACGACAAAATTACATTAATTAGAGATCTTAAAGAAAAAGGATATAAAGTTATCTTATTTTCTAATAGTTGTTGTTTACTTAATAATGATGCAATAAAAGAAATTTATGATTTAGTTGATGGTGTATTTTACTCATATGATATAGGATACACAAAAGATGATAAAGAAAGTTACCAATATGTTGAAAAAACACTTAATGTGAAACCAGCAGAAATATTGCATATAGGTGATACTTTGAAAAGTGATTATCTAAAACCTGTAGAAAATGGTTGGAATGCTTTGCTTTATGGCGTTTCTGATGATGAAAGTGTAAATTGTATTTCATCTTTAATGGAACTCTATGATTTCTTTGATATAAGAACAAGTAAAAAATAAATTAAATATTGGGGGGATATAATATGGAAAAAAGAAATATATTTTTATATGAAGAAAATAAACTTAAAGAAGTAATTGAAATTATTAATAAACAAATTAAGGAAGCAGAAGAAAATTTTAGTAAACAAGAACATACTATTATAGGCTTTAAAGAGGGACAAAGAGGAACTCAATTTATTAGACAAGGATTAATGTCGTTATATGCAACAGAAGTTTATAATCTTAGATCGGTTTTGTCTAATCCATACTTTGGTATGTTTAATTTTGAAAACAATGAAGAAAAGAATGAAATTTATTTAGGTAAAAAAGCAATTATGGATGGCACAAAAGTAATTGCTCACGATTGGAGAAGTCCGATATGTTCGATGTACTATGATTATAATATTGGAGATGCTGAATATATCTCTAATACTGGCGAAAAAAGAAAAGGAAAAATAACTAAGAAAAGACAAATTATTATTAAAGATGGTGTTTTAAAAGATGTAGATGAACAAGATACATTATCAAACGATTCTGTATTATTAAAATACTTACAAGAAAATTCAGATGCAAGATTAAAATCAATTATTGCTACAATTCAAAGAGAACAAAATAAAATAATAAGAAGTCCTTTAAGAGGAGATTATATTATTCAAGGAACAGCTGGGTCAGGTAAAACAACAGTTGCACTTCATCGTATAGCATATTTATTATATAACGAAGCCAAAAATATTTCAGAAGCAGATTTTATGATTCTTGGCCCTAATAAGTATTTCTTGAATTATATATCAGATCTTTTACCCGATCTTGATATTAAAAATGTTTCTCAATTAACTTTTGAAGAAATTGCAATGAAATACATGGGAATTTCAAAAGTTAAATTAGAAAGTAAAAATAAGACATTACAAGAAGTACTTGCTGGAAATGTTTCTGCTAAAGTTATAGAGGATAAATCTTCTATAGCATATTTGAAATTGCTTGAGAATTTTGTTGACTTATATGTTAATTCTCATTTAAAAGATGATGTTGAATATGAAGGAATGAAAATATGTTCTGCAGATGAAATAAAAAGATATTTAAATAAAAGTGTTTTTTCAACTGATAAAGGATATGCAGAAAAAGCTAATCAATATATGAAAATATTAATAAAAAAAGTTAAAGATAATTCTGATGATTTGACACATGATGTTTGGCTTAAATATAGAGAAGAATATTTAGGCTTACCAAAAGATTCTCCAAGAAGAAAAGAAATTCTAGAAGAAGTAGATAAAATACAAAAAGAAATCAAAAAAGGTTGCCCAACAAGCATAAAGAATTATTTCAAATTTATGAAAGTTAATCCTATTATAATATATCAAGCATTTTTAGAAAATTTAAATGTTCTTGTTCAAGATAATCATAACAGTCTAAAAGAAATACAAGATTATACTTTATCAAGAATATCTAAAAAGCAAATTGGTTTTGAAGACTTATCTCCATTATTATTAATTAATTATTGTTTGAATGAAATTAAAGATTTTAAAGATTTTTCATATTTAGTAATAGATGAAGCCCAAGATTTAAGTTTAGCACAATATTATGTTTTAAAAAAATTATTTCCATCTGCAAGATTTAATGTATTTGGAGATGTTAATCAGTCTATTTATGATTATCAATCTATTCATGATTGGTATGAGTTAAATAATGTTATATTTGATAATAAAGCAAGTATGTTGTATTTGAATAAGAGTTATAGAACTACTGTAAATATTTCAGATGCATCAAATTTAATTTTAAATCATTTGGGTCAAAATAATTCAGAGTGTGTTGCAAGAATGGGGGATGAAGTTGTAACTAATGATGATATAAGTGAAGTAACTCTTATTTCACAAATAAAATCATTATTAGATAAAGAATATCAATCTATTGCAATAATATGTAAGGATGAGAAAGAATCTGCTAATGTTTATAAAAAGTTAAGTAAGTTAGGATTAGATGTATCTGTTATAACAGAAAAAAATGAAGAATATCATGGTGGATTATGTATTATGCCATCTTACTTATCAAAAGGATTAGAATTTGATGCAGTAATATTATATAATGCTAATAATGTTAATTATACTGATAATAATATAGATTCTAAACTTTTGTATGTTGCTATGACTAGAGCTATGCACGAATTATATGTTAATTATAATGGTGAACTTCCTACTTCATTAAAATCTTTATTAAAAGAAAATAAAGTTTTGAAAAGAACGAAATAATAGGAAAGTATTTATGAAGAAAAATGAGGATAGTATAAATAAGTATTTATCCACAATTATTGTTGATAAATAATAATATTAGTACGCCTAACGAAACTGAGTCAAAAGAAATGGTTCTTTGTCAAATAGTGGGTGTAACCCAAAATAATGATAAAGAAATTTGAATAAGTG
>CAKOKV010000008.1 GCA_934095805.1 uncultured Bacilli bacterium
TCATCTACTAAAATATATCTAAATCTTTCTTGATATTTTTCTAATATATCTTTTCTTTTCTTAAATATTTCAACTGGTTTTAATAATAAATCATCAAAATCAACTGAATTATTTTCTTTTAATAATTTTAAATATTTTTCATATACAAGACCTATTACTTTATCATGTTCATTTAAAAATAATTTAGAAAATTCAAGAGGACTTATACCATCATTTTTAGCTGAACTTATTCTACTTATAATATGTTTTATATCATAATCAGCTGGATCATAACTATTCTCTTTTAATATCCTTTTAATTAATGATTTAGTATCATCTGTATCTAATATTGTAATATTTGATGAATAACCTATCGTATCATAATTTTCTCTTAATATTCTAAGTCCAAAAGAATGAAATGTACCAATAAATATAGAATCAGCTACACTACCAATTTTATTTTGAACCCTAACTCTCATTTCTTTTGCGGCTTTATTTGTAAATGTTATTGCTAATATATTATATGGACTAACACCATCATCAATAAGTTTTATTATTCTTTCAGTTAATACTCTTGTTTTACCACTTCCAGCTCCTGCTAAGACTAAACAAGGTCCTTCTGTATGATTAACTGCTTCTAATTGTTTATCATTTAATGTCATATTTTTTACCTCTTACTCATTATAACATTTAAGATTTATTATTAAAAGCAAACAATTAAAATTATTTTAATCTCATTGAACATTTTTGCCGTTTCCGTCACTTTTGTTCAATGAAAAAGAAGTATCTCTACTTCTAATTCTGTATTAAATAACTATTATATCGTTTAAAATATACATCTGTTCTATAATTGCTATAATAATCAGTTGGAACATATATTGTTAAATTATATGAATTGTTGAATGTTTCATATGCGGTTAGTTTTGGTGTATCAGTATAGAAATAATATGTAGATAAATTAGTACAACCACTAAATGCATAAGCACCAATACTTTCAAGATTATCACTCATATAAACAGTATATAAATTAGTTTGATTAGCAAATGATCTATAAGCAATAGTTTTAACTGTATCAGGTATAGTATATATTTGACTTGTTTTTCCATTTGGATATCTAATTAATGTAGTTTCATCTTTATCAAATAATACACCATTTACTGATGTAAATGAAGTATTACTACTACTTACATAAATATTAGTTATTTCAGTATTTCCATCTAAGAATCCATCTGGTATTTCTACTAAATATGCTGGTAGAGTTAAGTTTCTAACATAATTATTACCATCAAAAGCATCAGCAGCAATTGTTGTAACTCTTCTACTAACACCATTAACATCAAGAGTATCAGGAATAGTAACTGAACTATTATTACCTGTATAAGATGTTATTTTTATTTGATTATTATTATCTAGTATATATAAGAAATCAGATGAATATTGAGCACTTGAATAATTATGATATCTCCATGGAGTAGCATTTCTAAAATCATTTAATACTGATGATGGAACTGAATATGTAAAGTGTGATCTATAAATCAAACCGAAAAGTACAGTGTCATAATCTGGTAATGCAGTTGAAGCTGTTGTTGGAACAGATCCTACTTGCATACTAAGTGTTGTATTAGGCCCACCTTGATATGGGTTGTATAAAGCATAATCATTAATAGCAGTAGTACCAGTACCAAATTGAATATATGAAATAGAGCCACAACTATATAAACAATAATCATCAGCTATAACTACACTATTAAATACTGCATTAGTTAATTTTTCACAATCAGCAAATGAATATTTCCCAAGTCTAGTTATTTGGTTACCAGTAATTCTTGAAATATCAGTCTTATAGAAAGCATAATCTCCGATTAGAACTACACTATTTGGTAAATTAACAATCCATTGTTCACCAGTTTGAACAGAAACACCATAATAAGCATAAGTACCAATAGATACAACATCTAAATTTTGTCCACCTGCTGTTATAGTATTAGGTATTTCAAATGTTGAATTTATATCTGGTCCATGATATTCAATTATTTCCCAACCCGTTACATCAGCATTATACATATTTTTAAGAGTAACTTCTCTTACACTATATTCACCTATATCATAAGGAAGAGCTCCATATTTATAACTACCAATAATATACCCGGTAGGATAAATATAATCTTTAACATTAGATGGGAAAGTCTTTTTATATGCTTCTTGATAAGTAACATCAGATGTACCAATATTACCATCAGGAACATAAATTCTAAATCTCTTGCCTAATGTTGTACCAACATTATAGAAAGAATTAACTCCAACACCAATTTTCATACCACTAGCTCCACTATCTGCCTCAGTTGAAGCAAAGAACATTTGCTCCATACCAATACATCCATAGAATGCTCCTTCACCTATACTAGTAACAGGTCCTGCATTAACATAATTAAGACTTGTATTATTAGCATAAGCATAAGCACCTAATTCAACAAGACTAGTAGTTGTTGCTTTATATAATTTATTATTAAAGAATGCATAATTTCCAATATAATCTGTATTTGGTAAATTTATTTCATGAACACCTTGTAAATTATAAAATGCATAATCATAAACATATCTTATACTTGTAGCTACTATATCAAATTCTCCTCCAGAATCCATTGTAGCCCATCTATAAGCTCTATCACCTATTCCAATAACATCATATGTTTTATCATCTATTGTTAATGATGATGGAATAATATATCTAGAATTCAAATTAGCTCCATGATATTCAACTATTTCCCAACCAGTAACTGTTTCACCAGCTTTTGTTGTATAATCTCTTAAAACAACACTATATTCTCCAATATTATATGGAATAGATGAAGTTGAGAATGTTCCTAAAATAGTTCCATAATCATAGAAATAATCTTTATATTCAGTCCTAAATGAATTAGCATATATATCAGTTAAATAATCATTTTTAGTAGTTGTATTAGTTGTATAATAAGTACCATTTGAATCAAATAAATGATTATTTAAATAATTCCAAGTTGAATAATTACTATTAGATCTTACAACAAATGTAAATGTAGTACTTTGTCCATTTGCTAAAACTCCATTAGCACTAGTATTACTAAATTTAACACTTGTACTAGATATTTCATATGATACATCTGTTGAAGATTGAAAAGATGTATTACCTAAATTAATTGATGTAGTCCAACTAGATAACTCATGCCCTGTATTATTTGTAACTGTAACTGTACATGTATAAGTATATCTTCTATTAGTTGTAGTTCTCCTACAACTATCAGTTACATTAATAGCGGTAGTTGTAGGAACTTTAGTTTCACTACTAATTACTGATTCAGCAACATAAAATCTTATTCTATTACTTGTAAGAGTACCAACATCAGTAAATGCATATTGGTCAAATACCTTTGTTTCCTCTGGTGGTGTAAAGAATACTTGTACTAAGTTTGGTAAATTAAATACAGCATTTGATTCCATATTATAAACTTTACCAAGATTTATTTTATATAAACTATTTATATTAGCAAGAGCATATGAACCAATACTTCTTAAATTAGGAGCATCAAAATATATAAGTGAACCATTATTAAATGCATAACTCTTTAAATCAAGTAAACTATTTGAAGTAAATGAATTTATGGCTTTTATTCCTTCAAAAGCATGATCATTAATAACTAACAATTTATTATTAATAATATCACTACCAGTAGTACCATTTACTTTTGTATGTCTAAAAGCATAAGTACCAATTGAAATAACATCCTTACTTACTCCATCAACTGTAACTGTCTCTGGTATCATAAATGTATTTGTGATGTCTTCGCCATGATATTCAATTATTTCATAACCAACAACATCTTCATTATTTCTATTTTTAATAGTTACTTCTCTTACACTATACTCTCCAATATCAAAAGGAATTGGTGTGTTTATAAAACTACCAACAATAGTACCAGTCGGATATACATATTCAGCATAAGTACTAAATAATGTTTTATAGAAATCAACTTTTCCTTCTGGCACATATATTCTAAGTCTATTATTAGTATTAGTACCAATATTTAATATGGCTGTTGAATGTATTGACATATTAGCTGTATCAGTAGTACCAATAAATACTTGTTCTAAGTTAGGGTTATTACTAATAGCATTCTCACCCATTACTTTAATATTACCTAAGTTAACACTATAAAGTGTATCCATACCTGACATAGCAAAGTTACCAAGTGAATTCAAATTAGGAAGTGCAACTATTTGAAGTGCTGTATTATATAGTCCATAATCACCTATTGAAACTAAACTGCTTGATGTAAGTGATTTAACAGAAATATTCTCTAAACCATGAGCATCAATATTAAGTAAGTTATTAGCTACTAAATCTATAGTTTGATTTTCTTTTGAAACTGTATGTCTATAAGCATATTCACCAATTGATATTATATTCATAACTGGTGTACTTGAAGAATAAGCACTAAGAACTGATGCTGATAAACTTTGACTAATCGTATCATAATAGAAAGATATATTTATACTACTATTTGCATTAATTGTTCCATTATATGTTGCATTAGATAGTGTCAATATATTTCCATCTATATTCTCTACTGCATTAGTATATGTACTTCCCCAAGTAACTCCATCAGGAAGAGCTATTCTAACAAACCAATCAGTAACAGCGGTATCCATATTATTCTTAATGTTAATTGTACCACCATATCTATATCCAGAACCTTGTTGCCATGAATTACCACTAATAGTAGCAGTAAGCCCTTCGCCAATTGATATTATATCTGGAATTTGATAACTACTTGTTAAATCAGCTCCATGATATTCAATTATTTCATAAGCAGTTACATCATTACCTGCTCCATTTTTCTTAGTAACAGTTCTAACACTATATTCACCCCAATCATAAGGTATAGCTACATGTTTATAATTACCTATGATTGTACCCATTGGATAAATAAATGCACTGCTTCCTTGGAATAATTTCTTATATCCATTTAAATAATTAAATCCTTCATCATCGCTACCATCAGGAACATATACTCTAAGTCTTCCATCAAGATACATTCCCCAGTTAGTGAATACAGCATTTTCTCCGACAGTTAAATTTATACTTTTACCATTGTTAACAACAACAGTACTCATATTTCTAAACCATACTCTACCAAGTTGAGGACAATTATAAAATGCATAATCGCCAATATATGTAACAGGACCTAAATCCATTTCATATAAAGTAGTACTATTAGTAAATGCATACTTACCAATTCTATCTATTTTACCAAGAGATATATAAGTAATAGGATTTTCATAAAAACCATAATCACCTATACTAGTTATTGTATTTGATTCTAACTTAGTTAACTTAGTTTTATAAAATGCATATGAATTAATAATCTCAACATTAGATAAATTTATATTAGTTATATTATCTTCATAAAATGCATAACTATTTATTAATTTAACAGTGTTTGGTATTACTACACTAACACCAGTAGCTGGTGTAATTAAATTTCTATATGAATTATATCCAAGAGCAGTAATATTTTTAGTTATAGAATTCTTTGTTATTGTATTTGGTATTGTTAAATTAGATCCAACAGACACACTATTTATAAAATATGATATTCCATATCCATCTTCATAATCATATAAGAAATATTGTTTATTGTCTGATAATGTAGCTGCATAATATATATATGCTTCATTAATATTATTAGCATCTCTATAAGCAGTTATAGCTCCCTCTGGTACAAAGAATTTAGTACCATTAGATACATCATTAAATGCTCCACTCGCAACAGTTGGAGGAATTTGTCCTTCAAAGTTAACATATTTTGCATTCTTAAATGCTCCACTTCCTATACTAGTAACAGAACTTGGTATAGATAAGAAACTAAATGTTCTGTTTGTACTTATTCTACCTAAATTAACATTAGCAAAAGCATTATCACCAATAGTAGTAAGTGTTTTAGATAATATTAATGTTTTAATAGAAGTTTTATCTTTTAATGTATTATTAGCTATCTTATTAATAGTTTTATTATCACTTATAGTTGCATTTTGAAGTCCTAAATATTCTATATCAGGCATTGCATCACTAGCGATATAATCAAAGTCATCATTTTCAAAATATGCTTGATTTAATGTATAAATAACTAACTTTTTAATAGCAGATATTCTATCAGTTGTAGTAATTGGATCAATCTCATCAAAATATGCGGTTAAAAGTCCTTCAAGAGTTTCTTTATTATCTCTTATATAAACATAATATGAATCTTCTTCACCTTGTATTGGAACAACAGAATCTTCAGGTGCTCCTTGATTAATATCATCTCCAGTATAGTGATCACTACCAGAAACAGTTATATCATTAGAACTAACACCTCTAATAATTAATGTATTACCAGTATTAGGTCCAGTATAAGGAGTTGAGTTTGATGGCAACATAATTGATGAACCACCAAGTACTCCAAGTATTGTATTTAAGTTATAAATATATATTTGATATTTAGAGAAAGAATCAATAAGATTCATATCTTGTAATTGTATTTGAGTAATTGTTCCGTTATTTAATATTTCTATATTTGTACTTCCAGGAGCACCTATTACATAATTAAGTTCAACATTAGGTGCTATTGTAAGTCTTGTATTAGATAAAACTATAATATCAGCAGGAATATTTCCTATCTTATTTTTAACAATTCTTACTGCTTCTAAAAGTACTCCATCTTCTTCTTCATTTTGAATACCATTAACAGTAAACTCTCCGCCAACAAAAATATCATAATCTTTATTAAGACCAGTAAAATGTATTTGTGATTTAGGAGCATTAACATATAGTCTATTATCAACATCAATCTTACCACCACCAGATGTATCTATTTTTAATTTTCCTAGTTCTACAAAATCATAAACAAGATCTCCAGTAACATGTAAATTATATGTATCAGTATCAATTCCTACTCTTCTTTGAAAATCAATACTACCATTAATAGTTATATCATCTGCAAGTTTAATAGTATCACCACTTAAAGCATTAAGCACAGCATCTCTAAATTGTTCTTCATTTTCAACAAGCCATATTTGACCTTCATTTATAAGACTAGCATCTATTCCTCTTTGAGTACAATAAACATTAGCATGAACTGCGACAGAAGCACCAGAATATAGTGTTGAATTAACACTTTGATACATACCATAATCTATTCTAAAATATTTATAATTATTTTCAGGATTATCCTCATCCTTATCAATTTCACCTTTAATTAATACTTGTGGTATCGTAGTCATATTAGAAACTGGATTAACAGCATCAGTTTCCAAATTATCAGGTGTTGGATTATTTTTAGCATAAGCTTCAAGTTTACTACTAACTCCCTCAGTAACAGTACTACTTAAAACCTCTTCTGTTATATCAATAACCCTATAATAAAGTACACCAGCATTAGACATAGTTCCATCTAATGTAAATGTTAAATTATAATCTAAATCAAGAGAACCAGTATTCTTTATTTCAACATATCTTGTATTCTTAAATGTATTAGCAAGATTATCTTCTTCAACAACAGTAACAGTATCTCCTTCTATACCAATTAAATTACCATTTTTATCATATTGATTAACAATATGTTCAACAATACCAAGAGCAATCTTAGTTCCTTTACTTACATATTCATTATAAAACCAAGAATAAGCATCATATATCAAAAATACAGATAATGCAGCAAGTACAAGAGTTTTAGCAACTATTCTCTTAGTACAATATTTAGAATATTTATCTTTTACATCATTAATTTTATCCTTAGTATCATATCTAACTTCAAGTAAATATGTTTGATAATCATATTTAGCTTCTTCTAATTTAACAATAGACTTCTTATATAAAAGTTTACTCTCTTTTCTAAACCTCTTAAATATACTTAAACAATGTATCTTATATAAAAACCTATAAAAATAAACAGATAAAGCAACAACACCAAGTATTTCATAATAGTAAAATTTTCTTAGCTTTCTTTTAGTTCTTCTTTTAAACTTATAAAATCTTTTTTTAGCCACATGAAAGAAATCAATTAAATAATTGATAATCGCATTATAAATTTTATTAATGCTTTCTTTCATTTAATACTACTCCTTATTCTTAATCTTCTTTACATCTTTTATTATATCTCTTATTTCATAAAAATAAATATACCCTAATGGAATAATTATAATAAGAACAAATCCTATTTTAGTATCCATTATCTTTTCAATTAAACTAAAAAACTTAAATTTATAAATATATTTACCTAATATTTCTTCTTCATAAACAGCTGGATCTTCACTTATATTTTGTATACCTTTTGTATAAAATATATTTCTTCCATTTTCAAGTTTTATACCAACTATTTTATGAGTAACTATTTTTCCTTTTAAATTACCACTAGATCCCTTAAAAGTAATAATATCTCCTACTTTATATGAATCAGTACTTCTTTCTTGTACAAGAATTACATCACCTTTATGTAAAACAGGTTCCATACTTTTAGTAATAATAGAATATGTTCTAAAACCAAAAACACTAGGATTATTTGGAAATACTTTTTGATATACAGTAAATATAGCAAATAATATCAATAATACTAATATAATTATTTTTAAAATATCAAATATTTTTTTTATTACCTTTTTCATATGAATCCTTTCTAAATTATGATGGTTTAATAAACATAATTTTATTTATTCTTAAATTTGTATTTTGAAGTGCATTTGGAGCATCTATATCAATTTCAATGTTCCAATAATAATTAAGTGTTGATTCTGCTGGTATAGTAACACTATTAGCAAAATCAAAGAAATATCTATCATCATCAGTATTATGTTCTAACCTATCAGACAATTTAAAATTATCAATAATAGGATTAGTAATACCAATTTTTAAATAATTTTTAAGTAAATTTATATTTCCTGTTATCTCAGTAAATACAATTTTTACTCTTGCAGGTGTTGGATTAATGTTAGTAAGTTCAAATCTATATCTTTGTATTTTACCTGGATACATAAGATCAAGATTAAGAAGTTCATCATCTGAATATTGACCTTGTAAAACATATTTATTATCAATAAGAGCATATAACTTAACTTGTATATCACTATCAGTTATATAAAAATCTCTATTGTATTCTACATTTTCTCCAAGTGATGGTTCTGTTTGCATCCAAGCATAAGCACTAACTGTAAGTAATATTATAATTACTATACTTAATAATATTGATATCTTTTTCATGCTTCACCTCACTGGAAAGTTACAAGAGTTGCATAACTCTCTGGTGAAACACCAACTACTTCTTTAATTCTAACATATACTGATTGATATCCAGTAAATTGTTGAGTACTACTTGTAACAGGAGTCCATATTGTAGTAGCAGTATTTGTTGTAGCCCATTCCATTGTAGTATCAAGACCAGTTATTGTATAATTAGAATTTCCAACTAATGTAGGAGCCGCTAATAACTCATTAGCACTACCAAACTTAAATAATACATTTAATATAGTAGATGCAAGAGCATTAGTACAATCTATATCCCCACCTTCTAACCATATTTTTAAGTTAATAGCCATTCTACTATTAGCTGGAATAGTAAACAATACTTTATTAGTATCAATCGTATCACTATCACTACTTCCTCTACCACCATCTCTATAACTAAAGTTTCTAACAAGTTGTGTTGTATAAAAACTACTAGGTATATTACCAAACTTAAATTTACCGGTTGTTATAATTGCTTTAGTAGTATATTCATCAGTAATACCATTTTCAGGAGTTTTACCAAATATTATAGTTGATGTTGTATTATCACTAGTTGGATAAGTAATAGCTATTCTAAGAGCATCATAAGCAGGACCAGTAACAGCTGTATCTTTATGAATATAAACATGTTTTGGATAATCTTCTGTTTGTAAATAGAAATTAAAATCTATATAACCATTTTCAATCATTTGAGATACACTACCATTAACATCAAGAAGTTTTATAAATTCTGGATCGGTTAAAGTTAAACCTTCATTAAAGTCAATTGTATAAAAATTAACCGCATCAACACTTGAAACTTGTTTTAATTCAAATTCATCAAAATTTTCAAGAACACTATTTAAACTAACAGTATTTCTAGCTGCACTATCAGGTTGTAACTTAATAACAAGACCTTCAGCAGCTGAAACTTGAATATTAGATAAACTTATAGATGGATTAGATCTATCTTGAAACCAAGCATATGAACTAATGATAAGAATAACAGTAAAACCAATCAATAATATAATTTTAAAAAATGTCTTATTACTCATATCAGTCACCTATCAAAATTCAAGTTCCACATAATGAGAAGCAAAATAATTACTATTCTCACTATATCTTACAAGTACATAAGTTCCTTCATTAAAATTTAATGTTTCACCATTATATCTTGTCCATGTACTTCCATTATCTATTGAATATTCCATATTATTTGTGATACCTGTTATAGATGAACCAGTTTTACTAACATTTGGTAAATTAATATTGTCGTCTTTTTGTAAACCTACAAAAGATAAATCAAACTTAAATACGCCACCTTTTAATGCAGCTACTGCATCTCTATCATTACCTTCTACCCAAACTCTAACTTTTAAACCAACTTTCTTTTCAACATCATTTTCAGTATTGATAACAGCAAGAGGAGCATCCCCGTTAGCCATCTTAGTAGAAATACTAGCATGAATAACATCTGTTAAGTTTGGTACATCACTCTCTACAAAATTTTCTCCACTTATTACTTTTAAATATTTATAATTTTGTAAATTTTTAGATTTAATAGAAGCTGTAAGAGTATCTTCTCCATTAGAAATAATTTCATATTCTTTATTAGGAGCCCATACAAGACTAGCTTTATCATCTAAAACATACTTATCGTTTTCTTCATCATAATTATATTTAATAAAAGCAACTCTTACAGAACCAGCAATTAAATCCCTACTAAAGTTTCCATAAGCACTTATTCTTGTAATAGAATCTAAACTACCTGTAACACCATCCCAAATTAAATCCGATTCATCAGTACCACATTCAGGATAAACTCTTGAACTATCATCTAAAAATAACTTAACACTACTATCATTTTTAAACCATAAATCAAAATCCAAATAATCTTTATTAACAATAGCTTCTATAAAATGTAATGGATAACCATCATCATTTTTTAAATTAGCTTTATAAAAATTAATACCCTCACTAGTAACTTCATTATCAAATCTAAAGCCTTCACCAACATCTATACTAAGTGAAGTACCCCAATTATCATTACCATCTTCACTTACTTGAATATTATTAGTTTTAGCAGTTCCAATCTCAATCGCATTAATATGAGTATTCTCATTATGAACAAACCATGCATAAGAAAAAACAAAGATAGAAACAATTATAGCTATCATTTTAATAATTGTACTACTAATTTTCTTATTCATATCTTTATTCATATTATTACCTCAAATATGCAAATGCATCTTGTTTATTCTTTCTATAATGCTTTAATAAAGTCTTAAATCCTTTAATAATCTCCTTATCAGTTTTCTCTTCCTTAGCAAGAGCAAGTTTAAATTCCTCTTCTAATATCTTTTTAAACTCTTTCATAGAATGATTTCTATTATTAGCAAGAAAATCTTCCATTAACTTTTTAAGAGCATATCTATTTATTTGATCTTTCTTAATGGTTTTATTGTTATCCATTTCATTTAAAATAACATAATCTAAGAAAAATGCTCCATCCATTCTATTTTTAGTTTTTTCTTCATCAACTTTCTCATTAGAATCATTAACTTCCTTTTTATCTTTAACATCATATTGTTCAATAAATTCCCATAATTCTAATGCTTTTTGAAAGTTAGGATTCTTTAATATAGTATTTGTTTTTCTAATTGGTGACTTAACAGGAGCAGCATTACCAAGTTCTTTAACAAATGGTGTCTTTAAGAAATCTCCAACAACAAGTTCAATCTTAGCAATTCTTTGTTCAACAGATTCACCACTACTTGAAACACCACCTAAATCTTCTTGTAAATTAGTCTCCATATTTAAACTAATATTGACTTCCTCATTACCAAGTTTAGTTTTACCTGTGTAAGTCATAACTTTTTTCTTTTTAGCATAACTACCACTCGCAGTAACTTGCTTTCTTAATGTAAAGAAATAATTAAGATTATTAAGTAACGAAATAATAAATCTATTTTCATAAATATCAAAACTTTCTTCTTTATGTACATTAAGAACTTTACTTGGAGTAATAGTTCCATCTTCATCAACATCTTGAATTAAATCAGTATGTTGAGCCAAATGTTTTATAGTTTCTTGACTAATCTTCTTAGCCTTTTCAACAGGAACAACTTCTTCTTCCTGCATAATGAATCTTTTAGGATTTCTAATAATGTTGTCTAAATAAACAAGAGTTTCTTCAATCTTATCTATCCATGAATAATCATACTCAACACTTTGAAAAGAAGAATTAACAACAACATGAGAATCATTAGATCCACAAAACTGCTCAATTGCTTTATTATCAGTATCATCTAATAAATTTAATAATTCATTCTTATTCATAAAAATCCTTTCTTATATTACATAGCTTTCTTAAGTCTAGCTAAATATTCTTTACATTCACTCATATTCTCTTTACCAAAAGTTTTATCTAAAAATTTAACATATCCATCAATTTCATCTCTAATAAATGATAAGTTTAATTGTTCAAACTTTCTTAAAACCTTTTTACAAAGAATATAATCGAATCCATCAAGTTCAGTACCACCACATGCTACATATACTGGAACAAATTCTTTTATATGTTTAACAATACGGTTACCAAAAGCAAGTCTAAAATGTTCAATAACATAATTATCCATATCTTCTAGTTTATTTAAAGTATCTTGTGAAACAGGATGCTCAACTTTTGCTTTATTAAATAAACTTTCAAGATAACTACTATTAATTCTAATGCCAGGAGTATCAGGAGCATCAAAAGCTTGACCTTTATCATTTATATCTATTGGCATAGCACGGTCGTAAACCTTATCAGTAACCATAAATGTTGAATCATCGTTATTGATTGTACCAATATACCACATATTATCCGGTATTTTAAGTTTACCATCTGGTAAATGCTTAGGATCGTTTGGCCATACATTAGGAACCAAATCTATAACCCATTCATCACGAGAAGGCATTTCTAAAATAGATAGCATTTCAGCAAAATAGTATTCAACTCTGGCAATATTCATTTCATCAAGTATTGTTAAATACATTTCATCATTATAACTTGCTTCATACATTGCTTTTAAAACTTCTGTTTCATTAAACTTTTTAGTAAATTCGTTGAAATATCCAAAAAGCTCAGTTCTATCTCTCCAAGATGGTTGTACAGAAGCAATAGTTGCATCTCTACTAATAAATTTACCCCAAGCATAAGGAAGTGATGTCTTACCTGTACCAGAGATACCTTGTAAAATAACAAGTCTTGTTGCTCCAAGAGCTGCTACAAATAATCTAATAATTTTAACTTTATAATAAAGTTTCATTCTTGAAGCTGCAAAGTTTCTAAATGTATCACATAACTCTTCAAGAGTAAATGTATTCCCAAAATCTTCAGGTGGTTTATTAGCATATTCTTCATCAATTTGTGTTAGTTTAAAGAATCTACTACCATTGGCTGCTTCAGTTGGAACTTCTTCAGCAGTTTCTCCTTCTTCACTACTTTCACCATTTTCTTCTTTAATTTCTTTTGGCATATCCATTTTAATATTACTTCCACTAACTTGTGGTGTAAGTCCAATTTGAGAAACTTTTAAAGCATACAACTCTTCCTTTTCTTGATTAAGTCTTATAACATCTCTATCAAGTTTAGCAACTTCTTCAAGTAAACTTTCTTGTTCTACAAGAGTCTTTCTAAATCTTAAATATTTTCTTATTAAAAGATATATTAAAAAACATATACCAGCTAAAAAAGCAAATACTAAAAGTACAGCAAAACCTACAAGTATCCATTGACCAACCGAAAATTCTGAAGAATATTCTTTTAATATTGAAAGATATGCTTTAAAATTAAACATTTTACCAAAGCCTCTAACAATACCCATAAAAATATTTATAACTCCAGAAAAGAATTGTTCCATAAAATCATATAAAAATCTCATATATGTTGACAATTCTCTTCACCTCTATTCTTAATCCTATTATTCATATTAATTTTACCATAAAAAGGCACTTGAATACAATAAAAATAAGTGAACTTAATCACTTATTTAACTACTTAATAACAAATTTCAAATTCCATGGAATTCTTCCACTTCGTTTAAACCAATTTATATCATTATTATTTTTAGCATATACGGTATTAGCACTACAATTACTAAACATATCTCTATTATTAGTAACACTTGAAATATCAAAACTGCTTAGATCAATTGTAGTAGATTTAGCATCTAAAAACATCTGCTCCATATTTTTAACTTTACTTGTATTAAAACTTGTTAAATTCAAATCTTTTATTTTAGTACTAGAAAAC